>CALWKB010000038.1 GCA_944381125.1 uncultured Mediterraneibacter sp.
GTAAAATTCTACATTCGCCTGCCGGCTCCGGCGGGAATTCGGATCAGCATATCCTTGGAAGCTGAAGCCCCGTTAATCTGGGCAGGATGCGCCGGCCGCCGATGGAGGTTTTCAGAAGAACTTTTCCGGGCATTTCTTCTGTAACAGTGCCGATACGGACGGACTGTTCTCCTCCGGGAATCCGCCGCATGGCGTCCAGTACGGCGCCTTCGCTTCCGGGGGCGCATACGGCGAGCATTCTCCCTTCGCACGCGCAGTAGAGAGGATCCAGGCCCAGCATATCACAGGCGGCGTTGACTGAGGGATCAATCGGGAGAACTGTTTCATCGAGCTCGATTGAGAATGGCATATTATCCGTGAATTCATTCAGTGTCGTTGCGACGCCGCCTCTTGTGGGATCCCGCATTACGCGGAGATTCGCGCCGCCGCCCGCAGCGTCCGCTGCAGCCGCAGAGATCCGGTGGAGCGGACGGCAGTCCGAACGGAGCGGACTGTTTTCGCTCAGGAGGCCGGAACGCGCCATCATAACCGCGGCGCCATGGCAGCCGATGCTGCCGCTTATCAGTACGGCGTCTCCCGGGCGGATGCCCTCTCTTCCGGGAAGATCAGCCCGCAGGAAGCCGATTCCTGCCGTATTGATATAGATGCCGTCTCCTTTTCCTGCTTCTACTACTTTTGTGTCTCCGGTTACAATGGACACGCCGGCGGCCCGCGCTTCATCGGCAATCGATGCTACGATGCCGC
The DNA here is from genome assembly GCA_944381125.1 of uncultured Mediterraneibacter sp. Lineage (GTDB taxonomy): Bacteria > Bacillota > Clostridia > Lachnospirales > Lachnospiraceae > Mediterraneibacter. The sequence continues at coordinate 745 of CALWKB010000038.1, forward strand.
GGAAATCAGATAATGGAAAACCTTCTTCCAGTATAAAAGACAGACTCAGATATTTTGGAGCCCCGCCTGCCATGCACAGGTCGTTGACCGTCCCGCATACCGAAAGTTTCCCGATGTCTCCGCCCGGGAATTTCCAGGGAGATACTACAAAGCTGTCGGTAGAGAATACAAGTTTTTCCCCGCCGTCCAGGAGAGCTCCGTCTCCGAGGCGGGACAGGGCCCGGTTGTCAAATGCAGGCAGAAGGACAGACTCGATGAGTTCTGAAGTTTTTAATCCGCCGCTGCCGTAATCAAGAGTAATTCTGTCGTCCAAGATAGTCACCTCTTTATATTTTATTTATTCCGTTTTATTCATACTGATATGCCGCCGCGCAGGCTCCTTCTGCGGATACCATGCAGGGGCCCGACGGATTTTCCGGTGTGCAGGACTTCCGGAACAGAGGACACTGCGCCGGGCGCAGAACGCCGCGTATGATATCGGCGCAGCGGCAGCCGGGAGGATTTTTTTCCGGTTCCGGCTTCAGGGAAAATTTTTTTACTGCGTCCCACTGTGCATATTCCGGTCGGATTGCATATCCGCTGTCAGTTATATGGCCAAGGCCTCTCCAGTCTGACGGAGCCGGGAGAAAAACTTTTTCAGTCAGGGCAAGCGCGGCTGTGTTTCCCGCCGGACGGACAAGGCGCGTATACTCATTTTTCAGCTCCGGATGTTTGCGGGCGATCATTTCTGTCAGCTGCAGGATGGAACAGAGCAGATCCGCCGGCTCGAATCCGCTGACAACGCCCGGAAGGCCATAGTCTTTCGGCAGAAAAGCAAATGCGGAAGTCCCTGTGACGGCTGCCACGTGGCCCGGACAGAGAAACCCGTCCACGGCAAAGTCGTCCGCTTCAATCAGAGAGCGGAGAGCCGGTTCCGTCCGTTTGAGAAGGCTGAGGACGGAAAAATTGCGAAGGCCTCTGGAGGCCGCTTCCAGGATACAGGCGGCAGTGCCTGGCGCCGTGGTTTCAAATCCGACGCCGAGGAAGACGACTTCTGTGTCCGGATGCTCCTGCGCGAGCTGAACCGCGTCAATGGGCGAGTATACGGACTCCGTCCTTCCGCCGGCCGCGCGCCGGGCGAGAAGACTGTCTCCGGGGGCGGAACCGGGAACCCGGAGAAGATCGCCGTAGCTGGCGACTACAATGCCGGGAGTCTGAGACAGGTTAAGAGCCATGTCGATCATATTGGAAGGAGTGACGCAGACCGGACAGCCGGGTCCGGAGAGCAGCTGCACATTTTCCGGAAGAATGCTCCGGATTCCGCTGCGGGCAATGGCCATAGTGTGCGTGCCGCAGATCTCCATCAGACGGACCGGGCCGGTCAGGGCGGCGTATTTTCGGATTTTATCGAGAAAGAGAGCGGCGTCTTTCGGCTTTTTGAAATAACTGTCATAAAGCATTTCTGATCTCCTCCAGCAGTTCCATGTTTTCCAGGGCTTCTTTTTCAGACATGCGTTCAATGGCAAATCCTGCGTGGACCATCACGTAATCGCCGGGTTTCGGATCCGGGATAAAGTCGATTCTTATATTCTGAGTCAGGCCTCCGGCTTCGCAAATGGCGGTGGAGCCGTTGATTTTACTGATTTTCATTGGCATTGCAAGACACATGGTTCATACTCCTTTTCTTTCGGGCGACTGCAAGCTGTCCCAGGCTTACGCCCTCGTCGTTTGCGGATACCCGGTGATGTGTATATACGGTAAAGCTGTTTTCTTCCAGAAGAGAGGTTACGCCGTGCAGGAGAAACCGGTTCTGGAAGACCCCGCCGGAAAGAACTACAGGGAGACGGTCCTGATTCAGCGCGGCGCACTGATCCAGCGCCATACAGGCAAGTGTGGACATAAAGCGAAGCGCGATTGTCCCGCGGTCCGTATGGCGGCCGAGGTCTTCGATTATGCAGGATATTACAGGCCGGGTGTCGAAAATCCGCATGGAGTCCTGCACGTAAAAATTCAGCGGATAGGAAAGTTCTCTGAGGGAATGCGCCGCCCGGTCAGGCGTTTCCACGGGTGAGAGGGCTTCCACAAGCGCCGCGCCTTCCCCCTCGTAGTCTGCCCGTTCCCGGCCAAGAAGCAGGGCGCCGACTCCGTCAAAGAGCCGTCCGATGCTGCTCGCGGCGGGTGAAAATCCGGAGGAAAGCAGACGGGCCAGCATGGTCCGCTTTTCCTCGGGGAGAGGAACCCATGAGAGATCTTCGATTCCTGCGTCGCAGACAAGAGAAAGCGCAATACGGCCGATCTCCTGAATGGCGCGGTCGCCTCCGGGAAGCCGGACGGGCCGGACAGAGCCGGAGCGGGAAAAAGAGGACAGATCTCCGGTGAGAAATTCGCCGCCCCATATATTTCCGTCTGTTCCAAGCCCGGTGCCGTCCCATATAATGCCAAAGCAAGGTTCGTCCAGTCCGTTGTCCGCCATGCAGGAAGCCATGTGCGCCCAGTGGTGCTGAACCTTGAGAAGAGGAGTCTGACTCCCGGCGGAGGCGCGGAGAGCTTCCCGGGACGACAGATAATCAGGATGGAGATCGCAGACATAAAGAGAGGGTTTCAGATGGAAAAGCTCTTCATAGGTCTGCAGCGTATTTGTGTAGTGCTCAAAAGTTTCCGCGTTTTTCAGGTCGCCGATATACGGGCTCAGAAAGACATGAGAGCCTTTTCCGAGAGCGAAGGAAGCTTTCTGTTCCGCGCCAAGGGCAAAAATGCCGTCTGCGCCGCCGGGCATATCCAGCGGCCGGGGAGCGTAGCCCCGGCTTCTGCGCAGAAAGTAAGGTTTTCCGCGCCATTCGGCGGTCAGAGAATCATCGCAGCGGTTCTGAATCCGCCGGTTGTGCAGGAGAAAGCCGTCCGCCGTGTCTTTCAGAGCGCGCAGGGCTTCTTCGTTTTCCGTCAGAACCGGGCAGCCGGAAACATTTCCGCTTGTCATAACTGCAATATCGGGGCCGCCGTATGTACTGTCCAGCAAAAGCGCGTGAAGCGGGGTATAGGGAAGCATAACGCCGAGGCGCCGGCTGAAACTCAGCTCTCTGAGAGAATCAGGCTCCTTTTTTTCAAGCAGTACAATGGGACGCGCAGGGCTGGTGAGGAGTTGCTCCTCTTCCGGCGTGAGGAGACAGATCCGGCGGACCGCTTCGAGAGAACGGCACATAAGCGCAAGCGGTTTTCCGGCGCGCTTTTTCCGGCTGCGCAGTCTTCGGACCGCGCCGTCATCCAGAGCGCTGCACGCAAGATGAATGCCCCCGATTCCTTTTACCGCCAGAATCTTCCCCTGCGCCAGGAGATTCTGGGAAATGCGGATGGCGTCGTCTCCTTCGGCGGTCTGCCGGGCGCCGTCCACATAAAAGACATGAGGGCCGCACTCGGGGCAGCAGTCCGGCTGAGCGTGATACCGGCGGCTTCGGATGTCTTTATATTCCCGGCTGCACGTTCCGCACATGTTGAATTCCTTCATTACCGTCCGCTCTCTGTCATAGGGCAGGGATTCGGTGATTGTATAGCGGGGGCCGCAGTTTGTGCAGTTGATAAACGGATAGCGATAGCGCCGGTCTGTTTTTGTATAAAGTTCCGCCTCGCATTCCGGACACATGGCGATGTCGGGGGAGACAAGGGTGGTCCCTGAGTCCGCCCGGCTTTCCAGAATTGTAAAACCGGAGAATTCCGAGGTTTTCGGAGATTTTTCCGAAGCCGGAATTTCGCTGAATCTGACGGATTCCACTGCGGCCATGGGCGGAGGGGACTGCTTAAGTTCGGCCAGAAAATTTTCAAGCGCTTCCTCCGGCCCTTCCAGGACGCCTTCCAGACCGGAGGAAGTGTTGCGGACCCATCCGTAAACCCGGTGCCTGTCGGCAAGCCGGTGGAGAAACGGGCGGAATCCGACGCCCTGCACAATTCCCTCTATTAAAATGCGCACGGTTTTCTTTGAGCCGCGCGAAAATGAGCGATCTATATTGTCTGTGTTGAAATTTGATCCGGAAATTCCGCTGCTGTTTTTCATGCTTTTATTTTCCTGACATTTTCCAGGATAAAGCCGGCCAGCGCTTCCAGCCCGTCTCCGGTGCGGCTGCTGACGCAGAAGAGCGGCGCTCCGGGGTTGACGGTTTCGTAATTCGCGCGGACTCTTTCTTCGTTAAAATCAAAGTAAGGCAGCATATCATATTTGTTCAGGACAAGGCAGTCTGTATCTGTGAACATAAGAGGATATTTTTCCACTTTGTCGTCGCCTTCCGGTATACTCAGTATGGTAATGCGCAGCGATTCCCCGATCCGGAATTCGGCCGGACACACCAGGTTCCCGATATTTTCCACAAATATAACATCCAGGTCGTCAAGAGGCAGTTCGGGAAGGATGTGCTGAATGCTCATAGCTTCGATGTGGCACGCTCCGTCCGTATTCAGCTGAACAACAGGAATTTCAAGACCGGCTATGTGCTCGGCGTCCACCTGCCCTGCAATATCGCCCTCGATTACGGCGATGCGCAGATCGGGTCTGAGACGGCTTATAAGAGAAGTGATCAGGCTTGTTTTTCCCGCGCCCGGGCTTCCCATTATATTAATCATGCAGATCTGTCGGGAGGCAAGCTCTTTTTTTACCTCTTCGCTTACGTCCTCATTCCAGTCCATTACCTGATGCAGTACTTTGATCTCCATTGATATCTACCTCCATGCTTTTGATATAAAATTCTTTCCCTGACAGAAGCTTCAGCCTCAGACTGCCGCAGCGGGGGCACGAAAGATGATGAGGCGTGATTTCCCCCTCTTCGCCGCAGTCTCTGCAGTAAACCTTCACCGGTGGGAATTCGGCTTCGATGCGCGCGCCTTCCGCAATGGTGCCTTCGGAGAGCATATCCAGATAAATCTGAATACAGTCGGGGACAATCCCCCGGAGCTGGCCGATACACAGGCGTATGACCCGGATTCTGGAAGCGTTCTGCGCTTCTGCGTTTTTTATACAGTCCGCAAGCAGATGTTCCGTGATGCTCAGTTCGTGCATATTTTATACCTCCCGCCCTGGTTTTTAATTATTTCCTGTCAGAAATGATGAGCAATCCTGCTGCAACAATCTACATTTTAGCACATTTTCTATAAAATAAAACAAAAAAGTCGCATTCAGATCTTGTAAAAATTGCAAATCGGGATTATAACAAATATTATAGGTTTTTTATCCTCCAGCGGAAAGCTGTTTACATAAAAAAAGAGAAGAGAGTGAAAGGAGGACTATAACATGATACCATTACTGATCGGAATACCGGCAGTGCTGGCGGTGCTATTTCAGATTGTGCGAAATGAAAAAGCAAGAGGATACATCGTCTATGCAGGGGCCGGTATTATTATGCTTACGACAGTGGTATTTGTAGCCCGCTGGATTACCGCGGGAGCGCAGACCCAGATGTTTTATCTCGAGACAGAGACGATTGACCATCTGATGACAGTGGGGGATGTTTTTCTGATGTGTCTGATTATCTGGCTGAGCGTGAAACACGGTAAGGTGCTGCCGATTATTCTTTCGGTGGTGCAGACCGGAATTGTACTGTACACGGAATTTACTGCGGAGGTGGCGGAAGCCCCGCATATGATGGCCGACTGGCTGACGATTCTGATGTGCGTTATTATCGCGTTTATCGGAGGATTTATCTGTATTTACACGGTAGGATATATGAAAGGCTACCACAAACATCATACGGAGGTGAAAGACAGACAGCCGTTTTTCTTTTCCATGCTGTTTCTGTTCCTGGCGGCCATGTTCGGGCTGGTTCTGTCCCAGAATCTGATCTGGATCTACTTCTTCTGGGAGATTACCAGTGTAATTTCCTTCCTTATGATCGGTTATACCCGCACGGATGAAGCGGTAAACAACAGTTTCTGCGCATTGTGGATGAATCTGCTCGGCGGCCTCGGATTCGCTGTGGCGATTGCCGTTATGGCGCAGGTAAGCGGCAGCCTTCAGCTTCTGCATGTGGTTGAAGTGGGCGCGGCGCTGCCGCTGATGTGTCTGGCGCTTGCGGGAATGACAAAATCGGCGCAGCTTCCGTTTTCCACATGGCTTCTCGGCGCCATGGTGGCGCCTACGCCTTCCAGCGCGCTTCTGCACAGCGCGACGATGGTGAAGGCGGGCGTATATCTGCTGATCCGTATTTCGCCCGCGCTGGAAGGAAATCTGGTGGGAATTATTGTTTCCAGCATCGGCGGTTTTACATTTATCATGGCGAGTATGATGGCGATTGCGCAGAACGACGCAAAGAAAGTTCTGGCGTTCTCCACGATATCCAACCTTGGTCTGATCGTGGGCTGTACAGGCATCGGAGCCGAAGAGACCGTATGGGCCGCTGTTTTCCTTATGATTTTCCATTCGGTCAGCAAGTCCATGTTGTTCCAGTCTGTGGGCGCCGCGGAGAATACGCTTGGCTCCAGGGACATTGAAGATATGCACGGACTGATCATCCGTGTGCCGAAGCTTGCGTATATTATGGGCATCGGCATCGCGGGAATGTATCTGGCGCCGTTCGGAATGCTGATATCCAAATGGGTGGCGCTAAAAGCGTTTGTGGATTCGGGAAATGTCATCCTTGTGCTTTGCATCGCATACGGAAGCGCCACAACCATGTTCTACTGGACAAAATGGCTGGCAAAGCTGATCTGCTATCATATCCCGAGGGATAAAGTCAAAGATGTGACGCGCAGGGACGAATATGTATCTATGTTTTTCCACGCGGCGTCAATGCTTCTGCTCTGTCTGCTGCTGCCGGCGATCGCGGTATTTGTCATCAATCCGATTGTCAGAAATCTGTTCGGCAATACGCACGATGTAATTTCGATGAGCGTGCTTACAACAATGGCAATTATGCTTGTGTCGATTTTCATTGTTCCGGCGGTCATGTTCTTTGTAAGCCGCAGATCGCACAAAGAGCTTGTGCCGATCTATATGAACGGAGTAAATAACGGGGACAACCGGTTCTTTATCAACAGTTTCGGCGGGCAGGACCATCTTTATCTGAGCAACTGGTATCTGCGGTTTGAATTCGGCCGCCGTCATCTGCGCATTCCGTCTATTATTGTGGCGGCAGCGGTGCTTGTAGTAGGATTCTGTCTGGTAATAGGAGGTGTGACATGGCTGTAAAAGTTGGTATTGTGCTGGCATATCTGGTCCTGGCGCCGTTTATCGGCGGTCTGCTTGACGGACTGGACCGCATCATCAGCGCAAGAATGCAGCGCAGAAAAGGCCCGAGTATTCTGCAGCCGTTTTATGATCTGGGGAAATTATTCTCGAAGCAGCTTATCGCGGTAAATAACGTACAGCTTCTTCTGAACCTGAGTTATCTGGTGATTCTGATGATCGCGGGAGCCATGCTTTTCTCGGGAGCGGATCTTCTGATGGTGCTCTTTATCTTAAGTACGGCAGATATGTTCCTTATAATGGCGGCGTCTTCCGACTCTTCGCCCTATGCGAATATGGGCGCGAGCCGTGAGATGATGCAGATGATGGCATACGAACCTCTGACGCTGCTTGTAGCGGTCGGATTTTATCTGACGACGGGTTCCTTCCATGTGGGAGATATTATTCAGCAGCCTGTCAGCGCGATTCTGTGGATGCCGGGACTGCTTGTTGGCTTTATGTTTACGGCGGCGATTAAGTTTAGGAAGTCTCCTTTCGACCTTTCCACCAGCCACCACGCGCATCAGGAAATGGTAAAGGGAATCACCACGGAAATGTCCGGCTCAGCTCTGGCCATTATGAATATCGCGGAATATTACGAGATGATAGTGCTTCTGGGCATCTTTTTCCTGTTTTTCGTAAACAGTACGTGGTGGAGCTGGATCGTGGCGTTTGTGATCTGTCTTGTGCTCTTCTTTATGGAGACGCTGTGGGATAATATCAGCGCGCGGCTGAAATGGAAAACAGTTCTTTACGGCTGCTGGGTTGTAACGCTCATCGCCGGCGGAGTAAACATACTGATTTTAATGCTGGACAGGTAGGAGGATGACAAATATGGGAAAAGTATCAAAATCACCGTGGCTGCTCCACTATGATGCCAGCAGCTGCAACGGATGCGATATTGAGGTGCTGGACTGTCTTACGCCGAAATACGATATCGAGAGATTTGGAATTATCAATACAGGAGACCCGTTTCAGGCGGATATTTTTCTGATTACGGGAGGCGTGAACAGTCAGACCGAGAGCGTTGTAAAGCAGATATACAGTCAGATGCCGGAACCGAAAGTCGTAGTGGCGGTAGGAATCTGCGCCTGCACGGGAGGCGTGTTTAAAGAGTGCTATAACATCAAAGGCGGAATCGACACGGTTATTCCCGTAGATGTGTATGTGCCCGGATGCGCGGCCCGGCCGGAAGCGATTATTGACGGGGTCGTAAAGGCCCTGAAAGTGCTTGACGCGAAACAGGCGGCGCTGGAAGCAAAAGGGAGGTAACTTAAGTGGACGATTATAAGAGTGAGATCAGAAAGATATCTATGTCGGAATTTTTTCCGGCGATTGTTCATATGAAAACGGACAAATGGAGGCTTGTCCAGATCTGCGCGACGACGACGGAAGGCGGGTATGAGATGAGTTATTCCTTCTGCAGGGGATACGATATGGTAACACTTCGTCTGGAGCCGAAAGAGGATGAAGAAGTGGCGAGCATTACACAGATTTATCCGTGCGCGTATATACAGGAAAACGAAGCGGCTGAACTGTTCGGCGTTAAGATCGGAAGAATTAAGCCGGACTATCAGGACAGGCTGTACCGGATTGACCAGACGGCGCCGTTTAAGGATAAGGAGTAGAAGATATGGCAAAAAGAAGTATTATACCTTTCGGTCCTCAGCATCCGGTTCTTCCGGAACCGGTGCATCTGGATCTGGTACTGGAGGACGAAACAGTTGTCGGCGTCATCCCGAGTATCGGATACATTCACAGAGGACTGGAAAAGCTGGTAGATAAAAGAGACTATAAACAGTATACTTACGTGGCGGAACGCATATGCGGAATCTGCAGCTGCGGCCACGGGCTTGGCTACTGTCTGGCGGTAGAGCAGATTATGAATATCGAGGTGCCGGACCGCGCCAAATATCTGCGGACGATCTGGGTGGAAATGAGCCGTGTGCACAGCCATCTGCTGTGGCTCGGGCTTCTGGCGGACGCGATGGGATTTGAAAGCCTTCACATGGAAAGCTGGAGGCTGAGGGAAAAGATCCTGGATATGTTTGATGAGACGACAGGCGGCCGTATTATTCATTCCGTCAATCAGGTAGGCGGCGTACAGAAAGATATGGACAGCGCTATGCTTAACAATATTCTTCACGCCATCGACGACATTGAAAGACAGATGAAGCCGATCGTGAAGACGTTTCTTCATGATTATACAGTGCAGAGCCGGCTCAAAGGAGTGGGCGTGCTTTCAAAGGACGATGCGATCGCCCAGGGAGCTGTCGGCCCCATGCTCCGCGCAAGCGGCGTGGAATATGACGCGCGCCTTCTCGGATACGGCGCGTACAAAGATCTGACAGTGGAACCGATTATCTCAAAAGACGGCGACTCATACGGCAGATGCGAAGTACGTATGAAGGAGCTGTTCCAGAGCTTTGACCTGATCCGCGAGGCGATCGGAAAGATTCCGCAGGGCGATATCAGCGTACCGGTCAAAGGCAATCCGGACGGAGAGTATTTTGTGCGCATCGAGCAGCCCAGAGGCGAGGCGATTTACTATGTAAAGGGAAGCGGGAAGAAATATCTGGACCGGTTCCGTCTGCGCACGCCGACGACAAGTAATATTCCGCCGATGGTCGAGATGCTCAAAGGGTGCCAGCTGGCGGATGTGCCGCTTCTGATTCTTACAATCGATCCGTGCGTAAGCTGTACGGAACGTTAGGAACGCATGGAAAGGAGAAGCGGTATGGAAAAGACAAAGTATTTTACATTTGCCGGGAGAATATTAAAAAATCTTTTCAGGAAACCGGCAACTACGCAGTATCCGTTTGAGCCGGCCGACTATCCGGCCAGGATGCGCGGACATGTGGAAATAAATATCGGAGACTGCATCACCTGCGGGCTGTGCGCCCGGGCCTGCCCGTCGCAGGCTATTCAGGTGGACAGAAAAGCAGGCACATGGACGATCAGCCGGTTCGACTGCGTGCAGTGCGGCAGTTGTGTAATTGCCTGCCCGAAGAACTGCCTGACTATGGAAAAGGGCTATACCGAGCCGGATATTATGAAGAAGAGCGAAACGGTCGTCAAGCCCCGGGAGGAGAAAAAAGAGGCGGCAGGAGACGGCGCCGCGGCAGCAGGCGGCAAGCCTGTGATGGATGCGGAAAAATGCGTATACTGCACGCTCTGCGCTAAGAAGTGCCCTCAGGAGGCTATTCAGGTAGACCGGAAAGAAAAGGTCTGGAAGCTGGATGAAGAGAAATGCGTGGAGTGCGGGATCTGCGCGGGAGCCTGCCCGAAGAAGGCTATAGAGATGAAAGGCTAGCTTTGGAAAAGAGCGTTTTTCCGCTGCCCCGGATGTGTTATGATATAGGCTCAGGAGGATGTGTATATGAACAGTGTGAAAAAACTTGCGGTTATTTTCCCGGGCCTGGGATACCATACAGACAAACCGCTCCTTTATTACAGCAAAAAGATTGCGGCCCGGGACGGATATGAAATCCGGGAAGTGCCTTATGGAAATTTCCAAAAAGGAGTAAAAGGATCAAAAGAAAAAATGGAGGAAGTTTTTTTAAGCGCGCTCCGGCAGTCGAAAGAAATTCTGAAAGATGTGGATTTTTCTCTGTATGACGACGTTCTGTTTCTTTCGAAAAGTGTGGGAACGGCGGTGGCGTCCGCATATGGAGGGCGGCACGGCCTGGTCACAAGAAATGTTTATTATACTCCGGTAGAGGCTTCCTTTCAGTTTATGACACAGCCGGGAATTGCATTTACCGGAACGGGGGATTCCTGGGTCGACTGGCATGTGGTTCGGGACGGATGCGAAAAAGGCGGGTTCCCGCTGTATGTGATTGACGGGGCGGATCATTCCCTGGAGACGGGAGATATAGATAAAGACCTTGAAAACCTGAGGGAGATTATGGCGAAGACGCGGGAATATATCAGATGCGGGACGACTTACGCCTCTGAAGGCGGCAGGTAACAGATTCTGAAAAAAATCGCCGTGCGATTGCTTTTACAGCTGTCGCACGGCTTTTTGCAATTTTACAATCCGTTTTTTATAAAATACCCAGATGCTCCAGCAGGATTTTCAATCCCAGCAGGACCAGTATAATACCTCCGGCCAGCTCTGCTTTTGACTTGTATTTTGTGCCGAAGATATTGCCGATCTTTACGCCGGCAGCTGAAATGATGAATGTTGTAACTCCGATGAAGGAGACGGCGGCCGCGATGTTGACTTTCAGAAATGCGAATGTAATGCCTACGGCCAGAGCGTCGATGCTGGTCGCCACGGCAAGAAGAAACATTGTTTTTATATCCAGGGAACCGCTTTCACTTTCACATTCGCCCGAACAGGCTTCCCGGATCATATTTCCTCCGATAATGCCGAGCAGGATAAAGGCGATCCAGTGGTCGACGGCTGTAATACTCTCTTTGAACTGGAAGCCGAGCAGAAAACCAAGCGCCGGCATCAGAGCCTGAAATCCGCCGAACCAGAGTCCGACCAGCGCGGCTTTCCCTGCCGTGATTTTCGACATGGCAAGTCCTTTGCAGACAGAGACTGCAAAGGCGTCCATAGACAGACCTACAGCCAGAATAAAAAGTTCCGGTAATCCCATAAGATTTCCTCCTGATGTAAAAATGTATTGTGATATATTAGCGTCAGTGTACAAGGGCATATTGCCCCATGTACACTGATGCTATCAGTTCGAAAAGAAAATTGCAAGAATAAATTCGGAATTCACAGAATTCACAGGATTGACATACTTTCCTGCTAGGATTAGGATTGAATCAGAAAACCGGAAAGGAAGAGGATCTGTGATGGAAAAGGTAAAAATTCTTGTTGTGGATGATGAGAGCAGGATGCGCAAGCTTGTAAAGGATTTCCTGAGCCGGGAGGGCTACACGGTCCTGGAAGCGGCGGACGGAGTGGAAGCGATGGACATTTTCTATGAAGATAAAGATATCGCGATGGTTATTCTGGATGTAATGATGCCCAGGATGGACGGATGGCAGGTGTGCCGCGAGATAAGAGAATCTTCAAAAGTGCCGGTTATTATGCTTACGGCCAGGGCGGAAGAACGGGACGAGCTTCAGGGATTTGAACTGGGCGTGGATGAGTATATATCCAAACCATTCAGCCCGAAGATCCTTGTCGCGAGGGTAAACGCGATATTGAGGCGGACTCTCGGTACGGACGGCGGAGATGTCATTTCCGCGGGCGGCATCGTGATTGACAAGGCAGCCCATATAGTAAAGATCGACGGGAATCCGGTCGAACTCAGCTACAAAGAATTTGAACTTCTGGCGTATTTTGTGGAAAATCAGGGGATCGCGCTGTCCAGAGAGAAAATACTTAATAACGTCTGGAATTATGACTATTTCGGAGATGCGCGCACCATCGACACTCATGTCAAGAAACTCAGGAGCAAACTGGGCGACAAGGGAGAGTATATCCGGACGATCTGGGGAATGGGATATAAATTTGAGGTGGAAGAATGAAGCACTCGATCCGCAGACAGATAACGGTTATATTTATCTGTGTGCTTGTTTTTATTCTCGGCTGTCTGTTTATTGTAAATATGGGGTTTCTTGAACGCTATTATATTTCATATAAGACAAAGGATCTTCTGGATACTTACAGTGATATAGACGGAGAACTTAAAAAAGATACGTTTCAGGAAGAAAGTGTGCAGAGCAAAATCCTGTATCAGGTGGAAAAGATGAATGTGGATCTGATCATTATAGATAAACGCGGGGAGAACGCGTTTTCCACCGTCAGCGATCAGGATCCCCGTCTGCTTCAGATGCTCGGCGATTTTAAGACTATCGTGGAAAGCGATATGGTTCCCGGATATGTAATGCGGCGCACGGACGATTATATTCTGTACCGCACTTCCGACTGGCAGGAGAGCACGGAGTATCTTAAAATGTACGGATATTTTTCTGACGGCGCTTTCTTTATGATGCAGAGCCCGCTGGAAAGCATTCGGGAGAGCGCGGCTATCGCAAATCGTTTTCTGGTATATCTGGGAATTACCGGAATTATTTTCGGCGGCGCGCTTGTCTGGTTTTTCTCGAGAAAGATAACGAAACCGATTATGGAACTGGCGGATCTGTCAAAGGAAATGGCAAATCTGAATTTCGACGTCAGATATACACGAGGCGGAAGCGACGAGATCGGCATACTGGGCGAAAATTTCAATAAGATGTCCAAACAGCTTGAAAAAACAGTTTCGGAGCTGAAAAAGGCCAATAATGAATTAAAGAAGGATATCGAGCAGAAAGAAAAAATGGAAGATATGCGCAACGAGTTCCTGGGGAATGTGTCCCATGAGCTGAAGACGCCGATCGCTCTGATACAGGGATATGCGGAAGGGCTGAAAGAGGGCGTCAGCGAGGACGCCGAGAGCAGGGATTTTTACTGCGACGTCATTATGGATGAAGCGGCAAAAATGAATCAGATGGTAAAAAACCTGCTCACGCTTAACCAGCTCGAGTTTGGCTCTGATGAAGTGCAGTTTGAGCGCTTTGACGCGGCGGGCCTGGTCAGAGGCGTAGTGGAAAGCTGTGAAATTCTGATCCGTCAGGCGGGGGCGAAGATCAGCTTTGTGTCAGATGAATCCGTTTATGTGTGGGCGGATGAATTCAAGACAGAGCAGGTAGTCAGAAATTATCTGACCAACGCCATTCATCATGCGGAGAATGAAAAAAGGATAGAGGTGAGAATAAGTAAAAACGCCGGAAAAGTAAGAGTGTCCGTATTTAACAGCGGCAGGCCCATACCGGAGGAAGATCTGCCAAAACTCTGGGATAAGTTTTATAAGGTCGATAAAGCCCATACAAGAGAATACGGAGGAAACGGAATCGGGCTTTCGATTGTAAAGGCGATTATGGAATCTTTCCATCAGCGGTATGGAGTGAAGAACTTTGACAACGGGGTGGAATTCTGGTTTGAGCTGGACGCACAGGACGTGGACAGCGAAGAGGAACAGCCGGAAGAAGCGAAGGTTCCGGCGCTTCCGGACAGCGGGAAAGAGAACGGGACACGGGAATTTGACGTGGTAAAGTGATAAAATTTCATCTTTACATCAGAAGAAAAATAGAGTAAAATATTTTTGTTGAGGCAAAATATTCTGAGGCATACGGTATGCTAACTGGCAACAGTCGGTAT
>CALWKB010000039.1 GCA_944381125.1 uncultured Mediterraneibacter sp.
GAGATCATCGTAGACCGTCTGATCGTGCGGCCGGGGATCGAGAAGCGGCTCACGGATTCCGTGGAGAGCGTGCTGCATCTGGCGGAGGGCCTGCTTGTGGTGGATGTGATCGACGGCGAGCCGATGAATTTCAGCCAGAGTTTCTCCTGTCCGGACTGCGGGATCAGCATCGAGGAGATCGAGCCGAGAAGCTTTTCGTTCAACAATCCTTTCGGCGCCTGCCCGGAATGCTTCGGACTGGGTTACAAGATGGAGTTCGCTGAGGAACTGATGATCCCGGACCCGTCCCTGTCGATCAACGAAGGGGCCATCGCGGTGCTGGGCTGGCAGTCCTGCGCGGATAAAGGCAGTTTTACGAGGGCCATCCTGGACGCCCTCTGCCGGGAATATGATTTCGACCTGGACACGCCGTTTGAAAAATATCCGAAGAAGATCCATGACATCCTGATTCACGGGACGAACGGGAAGAGTGTAAAAGTATATTATAAAGGCCAGCGCGGGGAAGGCGTCTACGACGTGGCGTTCGAGGGCCTGATTAAAAACGTTGAGCGCCGGTACCGGGAGACCGGGTCGGAGACCATGAAGGCGGAGTATGAGACATTTATGAATATCACGCCCTGTTCCGCCTGCAAGGGACAGCGCCTGAAGCCCGGCGCCCTGGCGGTGACCGTGGGAGATAAGAATATCGCGGAGGTGACCGCGCTGTCCGTGGAGAAGCTGCAGCAGTTCCTGACAGACCTGGAGCTCTCTGACACCCAGAGGATGATCGGCGGTCAGATCTTAAAGGAGATCCGGGCCCGGGTGAAATTCCTGATCGACGTGGGGCTGGATTACCTGACCCTTGCCCGCGCCACGGGGACGCTCTCCGGCGGCGAGGCCCAGCGCATCCGTCTGGCGACCCAGATCGGATCCGGCCTGGTGGGCGTGGCCTACATTCTTGACGAGCCCAGTATCGGCCTCCATCAGCGGGACAATGACAAGCTGCTGGCGACGCTCAAGCATCTGCGGGATCTGGGCAACACGCTGATCGTGGTGGAGCATGACGAGGACACCATGCTGGCGGCGGATTACATTGTGGATATCGGGCCGGGCGCAGGCGAGCACGGCGGCGAGGTCGTGGCCGTGGGAAATGCGCAGGAGATCATGAAGAATAAAAATTCGGTCACGGGCGCATACTTAAGCGGAAAAATAAAAATACCCGTACCGGAGGAACGGAAAAAGCCGTCCGGCTGGCTGAAGGTCATCGGCGCGCAGGAAAACAACCTGAAGAACATTGATGTATCCTTCCCGCTCGGTGTAATGACCTGTGTTACGGGTGTTTCCGGGTCCGGGAAAAGTTCACTTGTAAATGAAATCCTTTACAAACGGCTTGCGCGCGACCTGAACCGGGCGCGGACGATCCCCGGAAAGCATAAGCGGATCGAGGGGCTTGACCAGGTGGACAAGGTGATCGCCATCGATCAGTCACCCATCGGGCGGACGCCCCGGTCTAATCCGGCGACGTACACCGGCGTATTTGACCTGATTCGGGATCTCTTTGCGGCCACGCCGGACGCGAAGGCGAGAGGCTACAAGAAAGGCCGGTTCAGTTTCAATGTGAAGGGCGGCCGGTGCGAGGCCTGCGCCGGCGACGGCATCCTGAAGATCGAGATGCATTTCCTCCCGGACGTCTATGTGCCCTGCGAGGTATGCGGCGGCAGGAGGTACAACCGGGAGACGCTGGAAGTAAAATACAAGGGTAAATCTATCTACGACGTGCTGAACATGACGGTCGAGGAGGCGCTGGAATTCTTCGACCATGTGCCGAGCATTAAGCGGAAGATGCAGACCCTCTACGATGTGGGACTTTCCTATATCCGGCTGGGGCAGCCGTCCACGGAGCTTTCCGGAGGAGAGGCCCAGAGGATCAAGCTGGCCACGGAGCTGAGCAAACGGAGCACCGGCAAGACGGTCTACATTCTGGATGAACCGACCACGGGACTTCATTTCGCAGACGTGCACAAGCTGACGGAGATTCTGAGACGGCTTTCCGGCGACGGCAATACGGTCATTGTAATCGAGCATAACCTGGATGTGATCAAGACGGCGGACTACATTATCGACATCGGGCCGGAAGGCGGCGACCGCGGCGGAACCATCGTGGCGTGTGGTACGCCGGAGGAAGTGGCAGGGTGTGAAAAATCCTATACCGGGAGATATATTGACACAATCCTTAAGAAAAAATAAAAATAGGAAAAAGGTATTTCCATTTTAGAAAAAGTCTATTATACTAATGTTGCGGACAGGCGGGAAAGACATTTCACCGGAAGAATTTCCGGAGCCTGAATTACAGAAAAAGAGAAAACCTTTTGGGGAGAAAGGTACAGATTTCCGGCACTGGCAGCAATCCAGTGCCGGAAAAGGTTTATCTGATGGAGAAAGACTCGCGGGCGAGTTTTGAAAAGACGGGAAGAAGAGTATAAATAATCAGGAAGGGAGAGTCAATATGTCAGTAGATCTCGGAATAGATTTGGGCACTGCCAGTGTGCTTGTGTATGTCAGGGGAAAAGGCGTTGTATTAAAAGAGCCTTCAGTTGTGGCGTTTGACCGGGATACAAATGTGATAAAGGCGATCGGCGAAGAGGCCCGTCTCATGCTTGGAAGGACCCCGGGGAACATCGTCGCCGTGCGCCCTCTGAGACAGGGAGTAATATCCGATTATACTGTTACAGAGAAGATGATCAAATATTTTGTCCAGAAAGCGCTGGGAAAGCGTACATTTAAGAAACCGCGCATCAGCATCTGCGTCCCCAGCGGAGTGACTGAAGTTGAAAAAAAGGCGGTGGAAGAAGCGACTTTCGCGGCCGGGGCAAGAGAAGTTCACCTGATAGAAGAGCCTGTGGCGGCAGCGATCGGCGCGGGAATAGATATTGCAAAACCATGCGGCAACATGATTGTGGATATCGGCGGGGGAACCGCGGACATCGCGGTTATCTCTCTCGGCGGAACAGTTGTGAATACATCCATCAAAGTCGCCGGAGATGATTTTGACGAAGCGATTGTCCGATATATGAGGAAAAAGCACAATCTCCTGATCGGAGAAAGGACGGCGGAGGATATTAAGATAAAGATCGGCACTACGTATCCCATTACGGAAGAGGAGACGATGGAAGTGCGTGGCCGTAATCTTGTTACAGGCCTGCCGAAAACCGTAACCGTCACGTCGTCGGAGACGGAGGAGGCTCTGCGGGAAGCGGCCGGACAGATCGTAGAGGCGGTAATCGCTGTGCTGGAACAGACGCCGCCGGAGCTTTCGGCGGACATACTTGACCGGGGGATTGTTCTGACCGGAGGAGGAGCGCTGTTAAGGGGACTTGAAGAACTGATTGAAGAAAAAACAGGCATTAATACTATGACTGCGGAAGATCCGATGAAAGTTGTGGCTATCGGCACCGGTCAGTTTGTAGAATTTATGAGCGGAAAAAAAGATTACTAGGGCAGGGGTGTGAACGGCAGGACACACCCCTGTCCTGCTGTGAGGAAGGATTAGCGGTGGAAGTTGTTACAGGATATGTGGAACATATAGTGTTCCGAAATGAGGAAAACGGGTATACGGTATTCAGGCTGGAAAATGACGGAGGAGAAATAACCTGTGTGGGAAACTTTAATTTTATCAGCCAAGGTGAGATGATGGAGCTGCGGGGGGAATATACAAACCACAGCGTGTACGGCCTGCAGCTTAAAGTATCGTCTCACATGATAAAAGAACCGGAAGACGTGGTATCCATTGAAAGATACCTGGGTTCCGGGGCCGTTAAAGGAGTAGGACAGGCCCTTGCGGGGAGGATTGTAAAAAAATTCCGCGAGGATACTTTCAGAATTATAGAAGAGGAGCCGGAGCGTCTGGCCGAGGTTAAAGGGATAAGCGAGAGAAAAGCCAGAGAGATCGCGGAACAGGTGGAAGAAAAAAAAGATATGCGCAAAGCCATGATATACCTTCAGAAATACGGCATATCAAACCGCCTGGCGGCAAAGATTTATCAGCGCTATGGTATGGATGTATACAAAGTGCTGCAGGAAAATCCTTACCAGCTCGCGGACAACATAGAGGGCGTCGGCTTCAAAACGGCCGATGAGATCGCGGCGCGGATCGGCATACATACAGATTCGGATTACAGGATAAAAAGCGGGCTTTTTTATACGCTTCAGCAGGCGGTCGGAGAAGGCCATGTATATCTGCCTCAGGAAGAGCTGCTGAAAAGAACCGGACAACTGCTGGAAGTAGAGATACATGATATAGAAAAGCATGTAATGGATCTCTGCATAGAGCGGAAAACGGTGATGAAAGAAAATGACGGAGAAATCCGTGTGTATCCGGCCCATTATTATTATCTGGAACTGAATACGGCAAAAATGCTGCACGATCTTGATATTGACTGTGACATGCCGGAAGACCTTATGGAAAAACGTCTGCAAAGAGTGGAGAAAAGTGAGAATATTGAACTCGATCCCATGCAGCACAGAGCGGTTATCGAGTCGATAAAGCACGGCCTCCTTGTGCTTACCGGAGGTCCGGGAACCGGTAAGACGACAACGATTAATACGATGATCCGTTTTTTTGACAGCGAAGGAATGAGTATTCTTCTGGCCGCTCCTACCGGCCGCGCCGCGAAGCGGATGACGGAAGCTACCGGATATGAGGCGCAGACCATTCACCGGCTTCTTGAGGTGAATATGAACCCGGAGGAAGAGAACAGTATCGGCGGGTTTCTGCGAAACCGGCAGAATCCGCTCGAAGCGGATGTGATTATCATTGATGAAATGTCAATGGTAGACCTTCCGCTGATGCACGCTCTGCTTTCGGCAATCGTGCCGGGGACGCGGCTTGTGCTTGTTGGCGACGTGGACCAGCTCCCCTCCGTAGGCCCCGGAAGCGTACTCAGAGATATTATCGCATCTCAGAGTTTTTCGGTTGTCACGCTGACGCGGATTTTCCGGCAGGCCGGGGAAAGTGATATTGTAGTAAACGCGCATAAGATTAATGCCGGAGAACCGGTTGTCCTTGATAATAAAAGCCGTGATTTCTTTTTCCTCAGACGTCTTGACGCAGATGTGATTATAGGCGTGGTCATCATGCTGATTCAGAAAAAACTTCCCGGATATGTCCACGCCCATCCGAATGAAATCCAGGTAATGACGCCGACAAGAAAGGGCCTGCTGGGGGTTGAGCGTCTGAACGGCATACTGCAGAGATATCTGAATCCGCCTCAGAAGGGCAGAGCGGAAAAGGAGATTAACGGCAGGCTGTTCCGGGTGGGCGATAAAGTCATGCAGATAAAAAACAATTATCAGCTGGAATGGGAAGTGTCCACAAAATTCGGCCTGACGGTCGATAAAGGAATGGGGATTTTTAACGGAGATATGGGGATTGTCAGTGATATTAACGAGTATACGGAGACCGTGGAAGTAGAATTTGACGAGTCCAGAAAAGTGAAATACAGTTTTGAAATGACGGAAGAACTGGAACTCGCCTACGCGATTACAGTCCATAAATCTCAGGGAAGCGAATACCCGGCGGTAATTATTCCGCTTCTTCAGGGACCGCGGCTTCTGTATACGCGAAATCTTCTTTATACCGCGGTGACGCGGGCGAAGAAGTGCCTTACAATAGTTGGGAGTGATACTGTATTTCAGGAAATGATACAAAACAAAAACGAGCAGTCACGATACACAAGCCTCGCCGAATGCATTCGCGAGTTTCAGAATATATCCTGAACCTTCTTTATCCTCCGGTCTGCCCGTTCTGCGGCGGAATCTATAAAGGAGGAGTATGTCCGGAGTGCAGAAAAAAACTTACGGTTATCAGGGAGCCGCGATGTATGCACTGCGGCAAGCCGCTGGACAGGGAAGAACAGGAATACTGCGCAGACTGCAGGAAAAAAGATTCTTATATCACACAGGGCAGAGCACTCTGGGTTCACAGCGATCCGGTGCCCCGGGCTGTTTACCGTTTCAAATATCATAACAGGCGCGGATACGGCGTTGTGTTTGCGCGCGAAATGGCCGGCCATTATGAGGAATGGATCAGAAAATGCAAAATTGACCTTATCGTGCCGGTTCCGCTTCATCCGTCAAAAAAGCGAAAGCGGGGATTCAATCAGGCGGAGATTCTGGCAAAAACACTGTCAGAGGAGACAGGCATTCCGGTGAGGACGGACGTTCTTTTCAGAATCAGAAAGACAAAACCTCAGAAAGAGCTCGGACCGTCGGAAAGAAAAGCGAATCTGAAAGGCGCGTTTGCCGTTTCAGCGTCATGGAAAGCCGCCGGAAATGTTCTTTTGGTTGATGATATATATACGACCGGAAGTACTGCGGAACGATGCGCATACATGCTGAAAAGAGCAGGGGTGCAAAATGTCTGGTTTTTGACCATAAGCATTGGACAAGGCATCTGAGTATATGTTATACTAAAAAATAATGACTAAAACAGATAAATGATTATACTGCACAGGGAGGATGTGTGGAAGGTTATGCTTGATCAGAAAAAGATACGTCTGATGACAAAGATGGCAATATATGAAAAGAATTATGGCAAAGAAGATATAAAAATCAGCGGATATTATAAAAAGGATTATACAAGCCTCAATACGTGGGCAACGCTGATCTGGATTACTTTCGGATATCTGCTCGTCGCCGCGCTTGTTTTCCTGTGCGGAGCCGATGCGCTTCTGGAGAATCTGAATTTTGTCAAACTTCTGATAATTGTGGCAATGGCGGCAGGAGCGTATTTTGCGCTGCTTATCGCTTACGGGGTGGGATCCGGCAAGTTTTTCAGAAAAAAACACGCGCAGGCAAAACAACGCGTAAAAAAATATTACAGGGATTTATCACGGCTTGAAAAGATCTATAAGAAGGAGTACAGAAATCATGAGTAACTTACTTGTCTGGAAAGAAAAATTACAGAGCTTTTATGCGAAGCATTCCACTTATATTTCGAAGGCAGTCCAGTTCCTGACGGGACTTCTGCTGTTTGGAATGATAAACTATAATATCGGATTTATGAAAACAGCTTCATCCGTTTTCTGCACGGTTGGCCTTGCGGTGATATGCACTTTTCTGCCGGCTGTCATAATGACGCTTGCCGCAGCGGCGCTTGTCCTCGTACATTTTTACGCGCTTTCCATGCCGATAGCAATGATTTCCGCATTGATTTTCATGATCATGTATATCTTTTATTTCCGGTTTACTCCGGGAAAATCATGGATTCTTATTGTGTCTGTACTTTCCTTCGGGCTTAATATACCGTTTGTGGCTCCGATTGTCTTCGGGCTGCTCGGCGCTCCGGTCTGGATTGTCCCCGCCGGCTGCGGAGTAATCGTATATTACATGATCCGTTTTGTAAAACTTTCTGCGACGGCGTTGAAAAGCTCCGGAGCGGAGGCGATGACGGAGGGAATGTTAAGCTTTACAAAGCAGGTGCTGACAAACCGTGAGATGTGGCTCATGCTCATGATTATCGTGATCGGTATTCTCGTGGTAAATGCCGTGAAAAACCGTTCTGTTGACCATGCGTGGAAAATAGCGTCTGTTTCCGGCGCGGCTGTCTGTGTCGTGGCCGCTGCCGCAGGGAATCTTCTCCTGGATGAAATGATACCTTATGCCATTATCATTCTCAGCGCAGTTGCCGGGGCGGCTATAGGGTTTGTTCTTGAATTCGTATTCTTTTCCGTGGATTATTCGAGAACCGAAAATGTTCAGTTCGAAGATGATGAGTATTATTATTATGTAAAAGCGGTTCCGAAAGTCGGGGTAACTGTTCCGGACAAAAAGGTTAAGCACATTACAGAGAGGCAGCCGGAAAGCGGCGAAGGCTCTGCGGAGAACGCAATTGCCGCCGCTTCGGAAAACGCGGGGCAGGGCGCGGCCGGATACCCTGGAGCCGAATCTGAAAGAAATACAGAGGAAATCCTGCTTACCAGAAGCCTGAGCAAAGAACTCGGACTGGATCAGGAGCAGCAGAATGAGAATAATATACAGTAAAACTCCGGCGTGATTTCCGGACGGCGTATGCCGGACGGGGAGTGTGCGGGTTGATAAGGCGGTGATACGGAATATGAAGGACTGGATTATCAGTTTTTTCAACAGATATATAAACGGCGTAAACGGCATGTATTTTCCTGATATTCAGATCAAAGATATCATTGAGATTCTGATAATAACAGTTATAGTATATGAAATCATGCTGTGGATAAAGAACACGAAGGCATGGATGCTTCTTCGCGGAATCATTGTGCTTGGCGTCTTTATTTTTGCGGCATGGATTTTTCAGATGCATACGATTCTGTTTCTTGCAGGTCAGTGTATCAGCGTGCTCGCGACTGCCGCGGTTGTCGTATTTCAGCCCGAACTGAGGAGGGCGCTTGAAAAGCTCGGGGAGAAAAATCTTTTCAGCAATATTAATCTTTTTGACAGAAATAAAGATAATCAGCGCTTTTCTGACGAGACTGCAGAAGGGATTGTACACGCCTGCTTCGAAATGGGCAGCGTCTGTACCGGCGCGCTGATAGTTGTTGAACAGGCAATCCAGCTTACCGAGTATGAAATGACGGGGATTGAACTCGACTGCCGGGTTTCCCCGCAGGTTTTGATAAATATTTTCGAACATAACACGCCGCTTCATGACGGCGCGGTTATTATCCGGGGTGACAGAATTACATCGGCGACCTGTTACCTTCCCCTCTCTGACAACATGAGTATCAGCAAAGATCTCGGAACAAGGCACAGAGCTGCGCTTGGAATGAGCGAAGTATGCGACGCTCTTGTTATTGTCGTATCTGAAGAGACGGGGCTTGTGTCTGTGGCAATGGGCGGAGCTCTTACAAGAGGAATCAGCGCGGAGGAACTGAGAAAATGGCTGAGCCGGATTCAGTATAGAAATTCTGAGCCGAAGAAGTTTGCTATACGGAAAGGATGGCGCAGGTCATGATAAAAAACTTATTGACGAAAAACGCGAGCCTGAAGATCCTGGCGCTTGTATTCGCCGCATTCCTCTGGCTTATAGTTGTAAATATCGATAATCCGGTTTCTGATGATACTTATCTTAATATACCGGTGACGATTATTAACGATGATATTATCAAGCAGGAAGGAAACGTTTATCAGGTCGTAAATGAACAGAGTGTAAACGTCATAGTTTCCGCAAAGCGCCAGACGCTGCAGGATATTAATTCAGACGACATTGTGGCTACGGCGGACATACAGGAGATGGATACAGACACGGGACTTGTTCCGGTAAAAATATCGATCCCCCGGTATGCCGGCGACTATGAGTCGGCGGAGGCGATTCCGCGGAACCTTCAGATTAAAGTAGAAAAGACCGGGAAAAAGGTTCTGTCACTGATTGTAGATACAAAGGGAACCACGCCCCGCGACGGCTATGAAGTGGGAGATATGACGGTCAGTCCGGAGAAAATAACGATAACCGGATCAGAATCAAGAATTGAACAGGTTGACAGAGCCGTCGCGGTAATAGATGTGACAGGCATTTCCAGAGATACGTCTCTGGATGCGGCTCTGGAGCTGTACGACGCGGACGGAAATGAGATTACAAACAGTCAGATCAGCAATAATCTCGGTGAAGACGGAATTACAGTACATGTAGAGGTGCTTCAGATTAAGACTGTGCCGATTGTTTTCAATACATCAGGCACGCCCGCGGACGGATATCAGGTAACAGGCATCACAAGCGAGCCGGAAAGCATACAGATCTGCGGGAAAAAAGAGGACTTGTCAGAGATAGACGAGATAGATGTCCCCGCGTCAGTGTTTGATATTGAAGGAGCGGATGCTTCGATAGAAAAAACAGTGGACATTACGCAGTATCTTCCGGAAGGCATCAGCCTTGCGGAAGAAAACGCGGGCAATGTTCTAGCATCGGTAAGGATAGAAAAGGAAGGCACCCGCACGATAGACTTTCTTGTGAGTTCGATACGAATCAGCGGTCTGGCGGAAAATCTTCAGGCGAGATATGAACCGGACGCTGAGATAGCCTTACAGTTTACCGGAAGCGAGGAACGACTGGATATACTTGACATCAGCAACGCCGTATCGGTAGACCTTTCCGGCTATACCGAGCCGGGGACATATGACGTCCCGGTGGAAGTAAACGTCCCGGAAGGCATCACCCAGGCGGGCAGCGTGAAAGTGAGGCTTACCCTGGAAGAAAAACCGGAGCAGACGACAGGAACTGAAGAGCAAACGGCAGAATAATCTCAGGTATTCCGTAAAAACAATATAAGGAGTTGACACAGAATGGTAAGTGGAAAAGTGACGATTAAGAATCCCACCGGTCTTCACTTAAGGCCGGCGGGTCTGTTCTGCAAGACAGCAATGGAATTTAAAAGCAAAATAACTGTGTATAAAAGAACCCGGTATGAAGATGTGACCGCAAATGCGAAAAGCGTGCTCAGCGTGCTCGGCGCATGCATCAAAAGCGGCGATGAAATACAGATAAGCTGTGAGGGCGCTGACGAAGAGAAAGCGCTTGAAACAATGATACGTCTTGTGGAAGACGGCCTCGGTGAGTAGGAGGAAAAATATGAGCAGAGCAACTCTTGTGATAATGGCGGCAGGAATGGGAACACGATTCGGCGGAGGAATTAAACAGCTTGCCCCGGTGGGACCCGACGGAGAGATTATTATGGATTATTCCATCCATGACGCGCTGGAAGCGGGATTCGACAGGATCGTATTCGTGATACGAAGAGATCTGGAAAAAGCTTTCCGTGAAACGATAGGCGGCAGAATCGAAAAAAAAGCGGAAGTTGCGTATGCATATCAGGAAGTGGATGATATTCCCGAAAAGTACAGAGAAAAATTTGCCGGAAGAACAAAGCCGTGGGGAACCGGTCAGGCGATTCTGTGTTGCAAAGATCTGGTAGATAGTCCGTTCCTTGTAATCAATGCAGATGATTATTATGGAAAGGAGGCATACCGGAAAGCCTACTCCTATTTGACAAGCAGAAAAAATACTGATAAAATACAGATTTGTATGGTCAGCTTTGTTCTGAAAAATACGTTGAGTGAAAATGGCGGGGTAACCCGGGGAATATGCCGTGTAGACGAAGACGGCATGCTCGCGGGAATTACTGAAACGCACGATATCAGAAAAGAGGGGGACCAGGCGGTCTGCGCGGAAGAAGGAAGCGCAAAGAGCCTTGATCCTGATTCCCCGGTGTCCATGAACATGTGGGGACTCACGCCGGAGTTTTTCGGCGTGCTGGAAAGAGAATTTGATCGTTTTCTTGCGCAGGCAGAACCGGGGGATATGAAAGCAGAGTATCTGCTTCCTGTTCTGATCGGCCGCCTCCTTACGGAAAGGAAAATCAGCGTAAAAGTTTTGCGCTCAGAGGATGAGTGGTGTGGCGTAACGTACAAAGAAGATCAGCAGTTTGTCGTAGAAGCAGTAAACAGACTTATTGAGGATGGGGCATACCCACGGGAACTGTACTCATAAGATAAGAAAAGGAATCGTTGCAATGGCAAAAAGACACAGAACAGCCGGCAGGGCCGGACAAAGATCAAAAAATACAAGAAGATATTCCGCTCGTTCCGATCAGAATCGTTTTGGAATGTTCTGTATTCTCCTTCAGGCGGTGATCAGCTTTGCCTTTATGGGCGTCCTGGTACTTCTCGACATGCTGCCGATAAAGTATCTCGCCATGATCGGGCTGATATTGT
>CALWKB010000040.1 GCA_944381125.1 uncultured Mediterraneibacter sp.
CACGAGGCAAAACAGAAATAACCCAATACACACGATAAAGGGTCAACATGATTATATACTGTCATGTGGCCCTATTGCAATATGTGAACTGACGTTCAGACGGCAGAGAAAGGAGCAGACATGGCAGAAAATAAAAAGAAATTACCGAGGGGCATAACAAAGCGTAAGGACGGGCGCTATATGGCACGTTTCCAGTACGAGGGTGAAAACTATACTCTGTATGGATCAGATCCAGACAAACTTCTTGAGAGGATTGAAGATTTAAAGTATGAGGTAAGACACGGAATATACGAAAAGGAGCAGAATATCACCGTTGATTCGTGGTTTTCCACTTGGATGGAAGAATATAAAAGGCACCAAGTGAAGCCTACGACCTATGACCTGTACGAGCGGACTTACATGGGGCATATAAAGCCCTATATACAGAAAAAGAGGCTGAGGGATATCCGGCCGGAGCATATACAGAGGATACTTAATGCAGAGTCAAAGGTTGTTAAGCGACAGACTCTGACAAGGATACATGTTATTCTAAACGGGTTGTTTCGGCAGGCGTATAAAAATGGAATTATACAGAAGAATCCTGTGGAGAGATCAACGCTGCCGAAGCTGAGGGAGGATGCGGAGCGCAGGGTAATGACACGGGAAGAGCAGGCGCTATTTATGCGATATGCAAAGCAGACATATTATGGAGATATTTTCGAGGTGGCGCTATCAACGGGGATGCGGAAAGGCGAGCTTTTAGCCCTGGAGTGGTCGGATATAGACTTTAATAACAGAATGATTCATGTAACAGGAACGCTTATAAGAGTTAATAGCCGATATGTGAAGGGCACGCCTAAATCAAAGACCAGCAGAAGAGACATCCCAATGTTGGATAATGTATATGCGATTCTCAGAAGAAGGAGACGAGAGCTGCTGGAGCTTAAGGTAAAGCTCGGGGATAAGTGGACACCGTTGGATGGACTGGACAATCTGGTATTTACAAATGAGTTCGGGAGCGTGGTTACACTTAATACCATGCAGTATTATATGCGGCACATACAAGATATGATTCGCCGGGATGGAATAGAGTTTGAACCTATACATATCCATACACTTCGGCATACATTCGCCACTAGAGCAATAGAAGCGGGAATGCAGCCGCAGGTATTGAAAACTATTCTCGGGCATAGTTCCCTTGCTATGACAATGGATCTCTACAGCCATGTATTACCGGACACAAAGACGGAGGAAATGCAGAAAATAGCGAATTTGTTTTAAGAGTTGTGTCAAAAGTTGTGTCAAACTTATGAAATTATAATAGGAAAGAAAAGCGGAAATGCCGGAAAAGCCCATAAAAGGGAGGATGCCGGGCAGCTGATCGGCTCAGCCCCCGGCATGTATTATGAAAAAGTTTATTCCAAATAACTTGTGGCGTCTGTTTCAGTAATGTTTTCTATGGTCATAGTATATGAAACACAAATGAAGAAACCATGTTATTAAAATGAAAGATTTTTTAATGATAAATGAATAAATTATGAACAGGAACAAATAAAATCAGCGAAAGCTTCCGGCCAGCCGCAGGAATACGGCGCGGAAGAAAGGATTTCTTTACAAACGGATGATTATACAGTATAATACAGGAAGGCAAAATACTGCAAACGGGGAGCTCACATAAATGGGCTGAGAGTAAGCTGTATCGCTTAGACCCGCAAACCTGATTTGGAT
Organism: uncultured Mediterraneibacter sp.; assembly: GCA_944381125.1. Lineage (GTDB taxonomy): Bacteria > Bacillota > Clostridia > Lachnospirales > Lachnospiraceae > Mediterraneibacter. The sequence goes on from CALWKB010000040.1 coordinate 1,708, forward strand.
AATGCCAACGTAGGGACATATGCCAGCATAATAAAACCGGTTGAATGCCGGATCTGCGGGAAGGTTCCTTTAAGGATGCCTTCTTTTTTATTTCACAGAACAGAGTCCGGATTTTGTGGGATAGTGCTTTTTATAGAAGCTGCAGAAGAAATCGCTTCAGGAGATAAGGACAGCTCCGGCATATGTGACATGTCCTCAGAATAAGAAGGGAGAAAACACAATGAGAGAATACGCGACACAGATGGAAGCTGCAAGAAAGGGAATTATAACGCCGGAGCTTACAAAAGTGGCTGAAAAAGAACATATGAGTATAGAAGAGCTGATGCCGCTTGTGGCATCCGGCAAAGTTGTAATCTGCGCAAACAAGAATCATACCTGCCTGGATCCCCAGGGAGTAGGTTCTATGCTGAGTACAAAAATTAATGTCAATCTGGGAGTATCCAGAGACTGCAAGGATTACGATGTGGAAATGCAGAAAGTAATGGAAGCGGTAAATATGGGAGCGCATGCAATTATGGATCTGTCTTCTCACGGAGATACCATTCCGTTCCGCCGCAAACTGACCAGCGAGTGCCCGGCTATGATCGGAACAGTGCCGGTGTATGATTCTGTTATTCATTATCAGAGAGATCTGGATACTCTTTCTGCAAAAGATTTTATTGATGTAATTCGCCTCCATGCAGAGGACGGCGTAGATTTTGTTACTCTGCACTGCGGTATTACAAGAAAAACAATCGACCAGATCCGGAATCACAAGCGCAAAATGAATATCGTATCCCGCGGAGGATCCCTTGTATTTGCGTGGATGTGTATGACAGGAGAGGAGAATCCGTTCTATGAATATTATGACGAGATCCTGGATATCTGTCGGGAGTACGATGTGACGATATCTCTGGGAGACGCATGCCGTCCGGGATGTCTGGCTGATGCGACGGATGTCTGCCAGATCGAAGAACTGGTGCGTCTGGGAGAGCTGACGAAACGGGCATGGGAGAAAGATGTTCAGGTTATGGTAGAAGGACCGGGACATATGCCAATGGATCAGATCGCGGCCAATATGAAAGTACAACAGAGCATCTGCGGCGGCGCTCCTTTCTATGTATTAGGACCCCTTGTAACAGATATAGCTCCGGGATATGACCATATTACATCAGCTATCGGCGGAGCAATTGCGGCAGCGTCCGGCGCGGCATTTCTCTGCTATGTAACACCGGCGGAGCACCTGGCTCTTCCGAATCTTGAAGATGTAAAGCAGGGAATTATCGCTTCCAAGATTGCGGCTCATGCGGCAGATATCGCGAAAGGAGTGCGCGGGGCGCGGGACATTGACGACAAAATGGCTGACGCCAGAAGAGCGCTGGACTGGGAGGCTCAGTGGGCATGTGCGATAGATCCGGAAACTGCAAAGAAAATCCGAGATGACCGTAAACCGGAGCATGACGATACCTGCTCCATGTGCGGAAAATTCTGTGCTGTGCGCAGCATGAACAAAGCGCTGGCAGGAGAGCATATTGATATTCTGTAAGCATGGCGGACAGGCAGGCGCGGACAGCGGATTTTTCTGAATGACTGTGCTCTGCATAAAGATAAAAAGCGTAAGTATGGCTTTGATTCATACTTACGCTTTTTTAAATGGCTGCATATATGCTGTCCGGTTACGGGCAGACAGCGAAGCGGACTGCGAATATCCGCCTGACTGTGAATTTTATAAAACAGTTTCCGCCAGAAGTACAATCAGTGGAATTGTTGCCACAGCCAGTATCGTGGACAGGGCAAACATTTCCGAAGAGTAGGTATAGTTCTGTTTGTAGCGGATTGCCATCATTGTGCCGGTAGTGGCGGCAGGGCAGGCAGAGGCAATCAGTGTCGTCATTGCCACATCCTGAGGCAGCGGAATGATTTTCAGAATGAAAATCATGATAACCGGGATCAGTACCAGTTTCAGAAAACAGGAAAAATATACCCGCAGTTTGGTACACATCTTCAGAATGTCTGTCTGCGCGACAGAAAAACCGGCTACCATCATGGCCAGAGGGGTGTTCATATCAGCTACATAGTTCATGGAGTCGAGCGCCACTTCCGGAAAACGAATCCGGGAGAAAAAGAGCAGAACCGCGATTATGGTCGCTATAACCATAGGAGACATCAGCCCTTTTCGTACGTTTTTCCAGGAAAACTTTTTTTCCATAAGGACAACGCCGTGAGTCCAGGAGAACAGGTTGAACACAACAATGTAGGCGGACAGAAAGAAAACCCCGTTGCTGCCCAGCACGCTGTTGATCAGTGGAATGCCGATGAATCCGCAGTTGGAATACATGGCATTATAGCGTTCGATGTTCGCGTCCGGACTGCCTTTCGGACGGATCAGCAGCGTTGTTACAAGGATTCCCACAATGTGGCAGAGTACGGCGGCTCCGAAAGAAATAAGAAGACCCCGCACAAGTTCCGGCTTATAATCCGTCTGATATGTGGTAATGATAACGAACGGGTTGACTACAAGAAGAAGGAGATTGGATACGGTTTTATTCCCTTCCTGATTCACCAGTTTGATTTTATAACACAAAATAGCGAGCAGCATAATGAAGAACATCTTCACAAGCTGCTCAAAGATCAAAATAAACATAATTAATATCTGCTCCTGTCTACTGCATCATGGAAGCAACGATTTCGTTGACCTGCTTTCCGTCAGCCTTTCCCTTTACTTTGGGCATCAGTTCTTTCATAATGCGGCCTTTGTCCTTCGATTCCGGTTTTTCGATGCCGAGACCGGAAAGAACTTCAAGGACAACAGCGCGGATTTCCTCTTCGTTCATCATTTTCGGCGCGTACTCCTCCAGTACACTCAGCCGTTTCCGGCATTCTTCGATAATATCTGTACGGTCAGCCGGCGTCATGTCGAGAGTCTCCTTCAGCTGTTTGATTTCTTTTAAAATCACCTGTGCTTCTTCCTCTTCAGTCAGATCTGCTCTTTTGTCAATGGCTTTATTTTTCAGAGATGAAAGCAGAAAAGAAAGGGCGGCTTTCCGCTCTTTGTCACCTGCCTTCATTGCAGCAACCATTGCGCTTCTTACTTCATCGATTTTACTCATTTTTGTTCCTCCTTGTATAATTTGAACAGCCGGAACGGGGAGTCCGGCTTCGTTTTAGAAAAAATACGTTTTTATTTCCGCCGTGCATTTTTATCGGTGGATTCCGGCCCGGAGTTCTTCCGCCCATGCCTGCAGATTGTAGGTGTGCCCGTCGAACAGCTTCAGGATGACACCGGTAGGATTATCCTCATTGGCAAATGCATTTGCCTCATCTGTATCTACATGCATCGCAAGAGAATAGGAAGGACTTACCCGTACGACTACATCGGAAAAGATAAGAGAACGCTCATAACTCGTTGTAATTACAAATACGATATCGTTATCCTTTACATGGGCACGTATGGCGTCCACAGGAGTCATGTGAATGTGGCGTTTTGCCACGATAACTCCTTTGGAAAGTTCAATCTTTCCCTTCGGTCCGATTAGTGTACAGCCGGGGGTTCCCTCCAGATCTCCGGACTGGCGGATTACACTTTTAATGCCCAGTCTCCGGGCGTCCGTAACGGAAATTTCTACCTGAGTTTCACTGCGGCAGGGTCCGAGGATCACGACCCTTTCAAAACGGCCTTTTGGTCCGGCGACAGTCAGCCGTTCTTTGCAGGCATACTGACCGGGCTGACTTAACTCTTTTGCAAAAGTAGGTTTTGCTCCGGGGCCGAACAGGGTTTCGAAGTCCTGTTGTGTGATATGGATATGCCTGGCAGATGTTTCAATGGGAATTGTCAGACTCATGAATCATTCACTCCTTCATTTTGCCATGCAATAAATTTTAGCAGATTAAAGTGCCGTTGTAAAGCCGGAATCCGGGGGAAAAGAGTGCTTATTGCGGTCTCCGGCATATGCTTTCTCAATGCATTGTGATAAAGGATGGGAAAGAACAGTAAAAAACAGGTGAAAAATAAGAAAAGAAAGTGTTAAGAAAAAGTTAAATATTCGTTGACATGCAGGAGAGATGCATGCTACTTTAATTGTAGTGCGGATTTTTGCGGAAATCTGAAAATCCAGGCACATTAGACACTAATTTTGCAGAAAGCACATATGCAAAGGAGAAAAAGGAATGGGAATAACAGATATCCTCTCTTTGCTTGGCGGACTGGCGCTGTTCCTGTACGGAATGCAGATGATGAGTACAGGCCTGGAGGCTGCCGCGGGCAACAAGATGAAGTCAATTCTGGAGAAACTGACATCTAACCGGATTAAAGGCGTGCTGGTAGGGGCCGGCATTACGGCGGTCATTCAGTCTTCTTCCGCTACGACAGTTATGCTTGTAGGATTTGTAAATTCAGGACTTATGACACTGAAGCAGGCTGTGTGGGTAATTATGGGAGCCAATATCGGTACGACAATTACCGGACAGCTGATTGCTCTTGATATGGGTGCGATTGCCCCGCTGTTTGCAATTATCGGCGTGGGGGCAATTATGTTTGTGAAGAATGAAAAAGTTCATCACATAAGCAGTATTCTGGCCGGACTGGGTATTCTCTTTATGGGAATGGAGATGATGGGAGCGGCAATGGAGCCGCTGCAGGATTCCCCACAGTTCATCGCTCTGATGACGAAATTCAGCAATCCGTTCCTGGGCATTCTGATCGGCGCGGTATTTACGGCAATCATTCAGTCTTCTTCCGCTTCTGTTGGAATTCTTCAGGCACTGGCGGCAACCGGACAGGTTCCGCTGTCCAGCGCGGTTTACATCCTTTTCGGACAGAATATCGGAACATGTATTACGGCGGTTCTGGCTTCTATCGGTATGAAAGTAAATGCCAAGAGGACAACAGTCATTCATCTGATGTTTAATATTATCGGGACTGCTATTTTTACCGTTGTCTGTATGGTTACGCCGTATGTAGCATTTGTAGAATCTCTTACTCCGGGCAATCCGGTATCCCAGATAGCAAATGCGCATACGATATTTAATATTGTAACAACCTGTATTCTGCTTCCCTTTGGATCATATATGGCGAAGGCGGCAGAACATATCCTTCCGGATCACAAAAAGGAAGATGATGAAGAGTTGCGTATGAAATATATCCGGCCTTTCGAATCTTCCTATGCTATCGGCCACAGTGCGGTAGCCGTGTCTCAGGTACGTGATGAGGTGGGAAGAATGCAGGATATGGTGAAAAAGAATATTGAAGATTCATTTTCCACGCTGATAGATTATGACGATAAGCTGAGAAAAAAAGTTCTGGAGCGGGAAGAGTATATCGATTATCTGAATAAAGGAATAGCTGAATATATTGTATCGCTGATGGCGTCCGAAATGTCCATGTCAGATTCCAGAAAAATCAACGGATATTATTCCATTATTGCAAACCTGGAGCGGATCGGCGATCACGCGGTTAATGTGGCGGGATATGCGGATGATATGAACAAGTGGCAGCTTTCCTTCTCGGATAATGTACTGGAAGAACTTTCAGAAATGAAAAAACAGACTATTGCATCGCTGGACACTGTGCGGGATGTGACCGAGGAAAATGCGTCGCAGGTACTTGAAAACGCGTCAAAAATGGAACAGAAGATTGACAATATGAGGGACAAGTATTTCAAGAAGCAGATTCAGAGACTGAAAAAAGGAAAATGCAAGCCCCAGAGCGGCATTGTATTTTCAGAGGTTCTTACAGATTTTGAGAGAATGGGAGATCATGTACTGAACATCGCCCAGCAGTACTGTGAGATGGAGCAGTAATAAGATAATATTGAAAGACAAAAGAGCAGGTCTTCCGTGAAGCGGAAGGTTCAGAGAAGACGGAAGACCTGTTCTGCACATGCGGTAAGATTTGATTTTGCGCGCTCCGGGAGCATAGCCTCCCGGAGCGTTGTTATTTCCCGGATAACAGGGAAAACCGCATGAATTCCCGCGCTTCTGCACGCGGCGTAAACAGCCGGGTTCTCCGATACGCTTCCCGCGAATGCGATCACTCTGACGTTATGTCTGCCGGCGAGCGCCGCTACTCCTGCCGGTACTTTTCCGAAAGGCGTCTGCCTGTCAATCCGTCCTTCCCCGGTTACTGCATAGTCTGCGTTTTCCAGCTCTTTTTCCGCGCCTGTGGCGTTGAGGATCAGCCCGACGCCGGAAAAGAGCTCTGCATTCAGATAGCTGAGCAGCGCAAAGCCCAGTCCGCCGGCTGCTCCGGATCCCGGCACGGCGGCGAAGTCCCTGCCGGTGACAGCGGCAGTCAGGCTGGCATAATGGTTCATATCCCTATCAATTTTGTCCAGTAGTTCGTCAGCCATCCCTTTCTGAGGGCCGTATACATAAGTGGCCCCGTCCTTTCCGCAGAGCGGATTTGTTACATCGCATGCCACCCGGAAACGGCATTCGGACAGTTCCGGCATACATCCGGACAGGTCGATGGAGCGGATCTGTTCCAGTGCGCGGGCGCCGTCGCCTGCATCCTGTCCGTTCCGGTCGAGAAAACGAAAGCCCAGCGCACGGAGCATTCCGGTTCCCCCGTCGTTTGTAGCGCTTCCGCCGATTCCGATGATAAAATTCCGGAAGCCATTTCGGATCCCGTGGGCGATCAGCTGTCCTGTCCCGTAAGATGTTGCCAGGAGAGGATCCCGCTTTTCTGACAGAGTAATACCGGATGCGGCAGCCATTTCGATGACAGCTGTGTATGTATCAGGAAGATAGGCATAGGAACAGGAAACCGGTTCCCTGTACGGCCCTGAAACTTCAGCCGTAATCCGCCGGGCATCTGTTCCGCGGGTCAGCGCATCCACGGTTCCTTCGCCTCCGTCCGCCACCGGTTTTATGATAATCCGGGCGTCCGGCTTTGCGGCGAGAATGCCGTTTCGGACTGCTTCGGCAGCTTCCATTGATGTCAGGCTTCCTTTAAACGAATCCATTGCAATTACAACTTTCATTCTTCCTGCTCCTTTTTATTAGTGCTTTTATTTTACATTTCTATTTAAAAAAAGTAAAGAAATAAGGCCCGGGAAAGACGGCGGAGCGCTATGCGGAAACAGTATTTTTCAACATAAAAAACTGATAAGGTATATAATGCCTTCATTTACAGATAATAGTACCAATGTTAAGAAATTTGACTGCATCCGGAAATCTGCGGCGGCAGAGAACACGGTGCATATATGAACTAAGACGGAGGTAATCAGATGAAAGCAACAGGAATTGTAAGGCGGATTGACGATCTGGGACGCGTGGTTATCCCAAAGGAAATCAGGAGAACCCTGCGGATAAGGGAAAGTGATCCTCTTGAAATATTTACAGATAGGGATGGTGAAATCATACTGAAAAAATACTCACCTATCGGTGAACTTGGCACTATGGCAAAGCTTTATGCGGAAAGTCTGTCTCAGACAATGGGGTGTACAGTTTGTATTACCGATACAGATCAGATTGTGGCTGCTTCCGGCAGCGGAAAAAAGGATCTTCAGGATCAGCCTGTCAGCAGGGAATTTACAAAAGTTCTGCAGGACAGAAGCCATGTACTGGGGAAATCCGGTCAGTCGGGGTATGTCAAAGTTACGCCGGAGATGGGAGTATATCAGGATCAGGCTATCAGCCCTGTAATCTGTGAGGGGGATGTGATCGGCGCCGTAGTGCTGCTTAACAGAGATGAAAAGCGTACTCTGGGAGAACTGGAGCAGAAAGTGGCCCAGAGCGCTGCGGATTTTCTGGGGAGACAAATGGAATAACGAAAATGTAAATTCCTGTCATAAATTCTTCCGGACAATCATATGATTTACTGTATCCGTTCAGACATGCGGCGGATTCCGGCTGCATGTCTGAACAGATGGGCGTAAATATGACCGGCGGGACGCAGATCCCTGCGGGAAAAGCCGTGTGATCAGTAACCGGGAGGAGAGATGAAAATGGAGAAAAATGCAGGAAGAAAGCAAAGTGTGGAGCGCAGGGCGGCGGGGTTTCTGAAAGCCCTTCTCAGCGCCTATATCGTAACAGGAATTTTACTTGTAGTACTGGCTTTACTGCTGTACAAAGCGGGACTCAGTGAGGAAGTGGTAAATGCCGGAATCCTTCTTATATATGTGATTTCCTCTTTTGCCGGAGGCTTTGTAATGGGAAAACTTACCGGAAACAGAAAGTTCTTGTGGGGACTTGTCACGGGTATTCTGTATTTTATCCTACTGATTGTAATTTCGCTGGGGCTGTACCATTCCCTGCAGGCTGATCTGATGAATCTGGCGACTACGTTTCTTCTCTGCGCAGGCGGCGGAATGCTGGGCGGCATGGTGTCATAAAAAGGGGCTTTTAAATTGAGAAATCCTGTGCTATAATGTTATGAGCATAAAGTGCCGAAGGCACAGGAAGATCAGGAGGATAAGCCATGAAACATATTAAAACACTGAATACACAGACATTAAACAATACAGTAAAAAAAGGCGGATGCGGCGAGTGCCAGACTTCATGTCAGTCAGCATGCAAGACATCCTGCACAGTAGGTAATCAGACCTGCGAAAACCGGAAATAATCCGGCTCAGATGAAAACAGAACACAAGGGGGTAAGGCAGCGGGCTTGAAGTCCGCTGCCTTACGCATGTACCTTGTCTGCAATAAAAACAGAAAGAGAGGAAGCTTTGTGGTACACCAGTATCAGAATAACGGATATAATATTGTCCTTGACGTAAACAGCGGCGCCGTTCACGTTGTGGATCAGGCCGCGTATGACGTGATCCGGGAGCTGGAACAGCAGAATGAATTCCATACGCCGGAGACGCTTCGCGACAGGGAGACCTCAGATTATCTGGAGAAAAAGCTGGGACAGACATACAGCCGGGAGGAACTTTCGGAGATTCTGGAAGCGGTGGCTGAGCTGACGGAGCAGGGCCGTCTGTTTACCAGAGATGTCTATGAGAATTTCATTGATGTGGTTAAACAGAGGAAGACGGTCGTCAAGGCGCTCTGCCTCCACATCGCGCATGACTGCAATCTGGCCTGCCGGTACTGTTTTGCCGAGGAGGGCGAGTATCACGGCCGCCGGGCTCTGATGCCGTTTGAAGTGGGAAAGAAAGCGCTCGACTTTCTTATCGCGAATTCCGGAAGCAGAAGGAACCTGGAGGTGGATTTCTTTGGCGGAGAACCGCTTATGAACTGGCAGGTTGTAAAAGACCTTGTGGCATATGGCAGAGAACAGGAGAAAATCCATGACAAGCATTTCCGTTTTACGCTGACGACGAACGGCGTGCTTCTGAACGATGAGGTGCAGGAGTTTGTCAACCGGGAAATGGACAATGTCGTTTTAAGTCTGGACGGCCGCAGGGAGGTAAATGACCGGATGCGTCCGTTCCGAAACGGAAAAGGCAGTTATGACCTGATTGTTCCGAAGTTCCAGAAACTCGCCGAGAGCAGGAATCAGGAAAAATATTATGTGAGAGGAACATTTACGAGAAACAATCTGGATTTCTCAGAAGATGTGCTTCACTTTTCCGAACTCGGATTTAAGCAGATATCCATAGAGCCGGTGGTTGGAGAAGAGACGGATCCATACGCAATACGGAAAGAAGATCTTCCGAAGATTTTTCAGGAGTATGATAAGCTTGCGAAAATCATGGTGGATAAGGAAAAGAAGGGAGAAGGCTTTAATTTCTTCCACTTTATGATTGACCTTGAAGGCGGCCCGTGCGTGTCCAAGCGTCTGTCCGGATGCGGATCGGGAACAGAGTATCTTGCCGTAACACCGTGGGGAGATCTGTATCCGTGCCATCAGTTTGTGGGACAGGAAGAGTTCCTTATGGGAAATGTCGACGAGGGCATTGTACGTCCTGATATCGCGGACGAGTTCCGGGGATGCAGCGTTTATTCGAAAGAGAGCTGCCGGAAATGCTTCGCGAGATTCTACTGCAGCGGAGGATGTATGGCCAACGCGTACAAATTCCACGGAAGTATTAATGATACATATGAGATCAGCTGTGAGATGGAGCGCAAACGGGTTGAGTGCGCCATCATGATAAAAGCCGCTCTGGCGGACGAAGAATAAGAAAGAAGGAATGGAGAAAATGAAAAAGAGCAGAGGAGTACTGAGCCTGATACTGATTGCTGCGGTAATCGGTTTTCTCGGCTTTACAACCATCCACGGACTCAACGAAAAAGGAATGGGAGCCGCGGAAAACATCAAGCTTGGCCTCGACCTTGAAGGCGGAGTCAGCATCACATATCAGGCCAAGGGAGACACGCCGTCTCAGGAAGATATGAAAGATACCGTATATAAAATGCAGAAACGTGTGGAGCAGTACAGCACGGAGGCTCAGGCATATCAGGAGGGGGACAACCGGATAGCCATTGAGATCCCCGGCGTGCAGGACGCAAATGAGATACTTGAAGAACTGGGACAGCCCGGATCTCTGTATTTCATCCGGCAGTACGGAAGCGACGGCGCGGAGAATTATTCACTGAACGCGGACGGCACCGCGTATGAACTGACAAGAACAATAGAGGAACTGCAGGCGGACGGAAGCATCGTGCTGACCGGAAGCGAGGTTGAGAATGCTTCAGCCGGAACATACAGTGACTCAAGCACAGGCTCCAGCCAGTATATGGTGGAACTTGATCTGAATGCGGCGGGGACAGAGGCATTTGCCGCGGCGACAGAAGAAGCCAAAGCAAACAGCGAGTCGATCGCCATTTATTACGACGGCGAACTGGTCAGCGTTCCGAGAGTAAATGACGCGATTACAGACGGACACGCCCAGATCACGGGAATGGCCGGATATGAAGAGGCGGAAAACCTGGCCTCTACGATCCGCATCGGCGGACTGAATGTAGAACTTGAAGAAATCAGCTCGAATGTAGTGGGAGCGCAGCTCGGGGAAGAAGCGGTAGAGACAAGCCTTCTGGCCGGAGTGATCGGACTTATCATCGTCTGCGTCTTTATGTGCTTCGTTTACCTGCTCCCCGGATTTGCGTCAAGCATCGCGCTTGTTATTTATACGGGGCTGATTCTCCTGCTTCTGAATGCTTTTGATATCACGCTGACCCTGCCGGGTATCGCGGGTATCATCCTCGGCATTGGTATGGCGGTGGATGCGAACGTAATTATTTTCGCCCGTGTGAGGGAGGAACTTTCGGCGGGAAATTCCGTGCAGGTTTCTCTGCGCGCGGGATTCCACAAGGCAATGTCCGCGATTATCGACGGCAATGTAACCACTCTGATCGCGGCAGCCGTGCTCTGGTTAAGAGGAAGCGGAACGGTACGCGGATTTGCGCAGACGCTTGCGCTCGGCATCGTGGTATCCATGTTTACCGCGCTTGTGGTAACAAGATTGATTATTTACGCGTTTTACGGCATCGGCATCCGTAACCCGAAAGTATACGGAAAGATCCGTCCGGCGAGAAAGTCCATCGACTTCCTTGGAAAGAGAAGAGTATTCTTTATTCTTTCGATTATCCTGTGTGTCAGCGGCTTTATCGGAATGGGCGTTAATCACGGAAGAGGAATCGGCGCCATGAACTACAGCCTTGATTTCGCGGGCGGAAGTTCGACGACCGTTACATTTAACGAATCCTACACTCTGGATGAGATTGACAGCGAGATGATCCCCGATCTGGAAGAGATCACCGGAGATAATAATATCCAGGTTCAGACAGTAAAAGGAAGCAATGACGTCCAGTTTAAGACGCAGACCCTTGACCTTGAGACACGTCAGGCGTTTGCCGATTATATGAATGAAAACTACGGCGTGGATTCAAACGATATCCGGACGGAGAACATAAGCGGAACCGTAAGCTCCGAGATGAGAAAAGACGCTGTAGTCGCCGTTATAATCGCGACACTGTGCATGCTTGTATATATCTGGTTCCGGTTTAAGGATATCCGTTTCGCCACCAGCGCGGTTATCGCGCTTGTGCACGATGTGCTTGTGGTGCTTGCGTTCTACGTAATAGCCCGCATTCCGGTCGGAAACACATTTATCGCATGTATGCTGACCATTGTCGGATATTCGATCAACGCAACGATCGTTATCTTTGACCGTATCCGTGAGGAAATGAAAGAGAGCGGAAAGAAAACGGACCTGAAAGAACTTGTGGACCGCTGCATTACGCAGACGCTGACGAGAAGTATTTATACAAACCTTACTACGTTTATCATGGTAGTTGCGCTTTATGTGCTGGGCGTAAGCTCTATCCGTGAATTCGCCGCTCCTCTGATGGTAGGTATTGCCTGCGGAGCATATACGTCCGTATGCATCACCGGAGCGCTCTGGTATGTAATGAAGACGCGGATCGGCAAAGGTGCGAAAGCGGCCGCGGTTCAGGCGGAACTGCCGGGCGGCGTGCAGACGGGAGCGATTCCGGATTCTGCGGATGCGTCAGAAAGCGGATCCGAAGGCCGGAAAAGCAGGAAAAATTCCGGAAAGTCCAAAAAGAAGAAAAAGAAAAACAGACGATAAGCATATATAAAGAAGCCTGTTCCGGCCGGATCACAGCCGGGGCAGGCTTCTTTGTTTATTGTCATTTGCAGTGCGAATTGATATAATTGTACAAGATAAGCACCGCAGGAGGATCCAAAATGGAAAAATGGTTCATTGCCATGAAAAAGGCAGATTTTAACGGAATCGCGGAAAAATACCATATTTCTCCGATCACAGCCCGCCTGATCCGCAACAGAGACATCGTCGGCGACGAGGCGATTGATTTTTATCTGAACGGGACAATCGCAGACCTTTATGACGGTATGCTTATGAAAGATATGGACCGGGCGGTAGATATTCTTGCTGAAAAAATCCGGGAAGAAAAAAGAATCCGCGTGATCGGAGATTATGATATTGACGGCGTGAACGCCACCTACATTCTTCAGGAAGGACTGTCCGGCCTGGGCGCTGAGGCAGATACGGATATACCGGACCGGATCCGGGACGGATACGGCCTTAATAAAATGCTCATCGACCGCGCGCTGGAGGACGGAATTGATACGATTATTACCTGTGATAACGGGATTGCCGCGGCAGATGAGATCGCCTACGGAAAGCGGCACGGACTGACGGTCATTGTCACAGATCACCATGAAGTACCTTATATTGAAATAGGGGAAGAAAAGGAGTACATTCTGCCCCCGGCGGACGCGGTAGTGGATCCCCATCAGCCGGACTGCGGATATCCTTTTAAAGGCCTGTGCGGAGCGGCAGTGGCTTATAAACTGATCGAGGCTCTGTATAATGTAATGCAGAGGGATCCTGAAGATGTGGATTATCTTATGGAAAATGTGGCGATTGCCACGGTCGGGGATGTGATGGATCTGACAGGCGAGAACCGGATCTTTGTTAAACAGGGACTGGAAATGCTGAAATGTACCCGAAATCCGGGACTGAAAGCTCTTATCGAGTGTACAGGGATAAATGTGGAGCGGCTGAATGCCTATCACATCGGATTTGTAATCGGCCCCTGCATCAACGCCAGCGGCAGGCTGGATACCGCAAAACGCGCTCTGGAGCTTTTAAATGCCCGGACGAGACGGGACGCGGTTATGCTGGCGGAAGATCTGAAAGCGCTCAACGACAGCCGCAAGGAGATGACGGAAAAGGGCGTGGAAGAGGCGGTAAATCTGATAGAGACGACCTCGCTGAAAGACGACAGAGTGCTGGTTGTATATCTGCCGGACTGCCATGAGAGCATCGCCGGAATTATCGCGGGGAGGCTGAAAGAAAAATATTACCGTCCCGTATTCGTGCTGACAAAGGCAGAGGAAGGCGTAAAAGGCTCCGGCCGTTCGATTGAAGCTTATGACATGTTCGCCCAGATGTGCAGGTGCCGGGCTTTATTTACGAAATTCGGAGGACACAGGCTGGCGGCAGGACTGTCGCTGGAAGAACGGAATATACAGAGGTTCAGGGAGACAATTAATGATCTGGCCGATCTCACGGAAGAGGATCTGCAGATGCGGGTGTCCATTGATATGCGGCTTCCATTCCCTTATATTACAGAGAAACTTATCGATGAACTGGAACTTCTGGAGCCGTTTGGAAAAGGAAACACAAAACCGCTTTTTGCGGAAAAGAATCTGCGGGTAATCCGCCCGGCGATTTTCGGGAAGAACAGAAACGTGCTGAAGTGCAGGCTGGAAGATCAGAGCGGAAACCAGATGGAAGCGGTATATTTCGGAGATGTGGAAAGCTGTCTTGCAGAAATGGAAAAAAAGCCGGTTATGTCATTTACATATTATCCTTCGGTAAATGAGTATATGGGGCGGAGGACACTGCAGCTTACGATTGTTAATTACCAGTGATTTAACTGACGCAGAGTATTGTACGGAAATATCCGGGCAGTATCCTGCGTTTTTTCATGTTGAATTTTTTTTGAAAAACATTAATTTATTTTGTTGAAAATAGTAAAAAAACGTATAAAATGAAGAAATATTTGCATTTAATTAACAAAAATAAAGTGGTAAAATTATTCAAAGTGTAAAATTTTATAAAAAATGGAATTTTATACCAAAAAAAGGAAAGGAGAGTAAAGGAAAAAGCAAAAGAAACGCAGATGGCTTGCTTTGCTTCTGACGGCCGGAATGCTTGTGGGACTTGTCCCGGCTGACGGTACGCAGGCGGTTCATGCCGCGGGTGAGTTTGACGCGGATGCGGATCTGCTGGCTCACTATCCGCTGGAGACAGATGTGAATGATGTGTCCGGCAATGACAAAGACGCGTCCATTACAAACGGAGCGTCCGGTGTTGATTTCAGCGGAGACGCCCTGAACCTGGCAGGCGGCGCCCGGAGCACGGGAAACTATGTGACCCTGCCGGACGGTCTGTTCGACGGACAGGACACCGTGACCGTATCCCTGTGGATCAGCAATCACAACAACCAGACAAACACGGCCGCGTTCTTCTTCGGAAGCGCGCCGGAGGGAACAAAGGTAGATCCCGCAAATTATTTCCTGTTAAATCCCTGCTCGCCCAGCGGACATTACAAGGCGGTATTTACAAACAGCCTGAATGCAGGACAGCCATGGACGACAGAGGCGGGAATTAACGGCACGGTTTCCACGGCCGGATTTATGAACCAGTGGAAGCTGTACACTGTTGTCATCGACGGCAGCGAGAATACGCTGACCGGCTATCTGGACGGAGAAGATCTGGGAACTGTAAATCTGGCAAGGAAGGTGTCCGATTTCGGCACAGGGCTGAAGGCGCATATCGGCACGTCCCAGTATCTGAATGATCCGCTGTTTGCCGGATCATTCCGGGATCTGAGGATCTACGACCGGGCGCTTACGGATGCGGAAGTTGCGGAGCTGTTCGATTTTGGAACCCAGAGGAATCAGCTGCTGGAAGACAAGGCGGCCCTCAGCCTGGGCGATCTCTCTGCAGTGATCGGCGACCTGACGCTTCCCGTACAGGGAGCAAACGGTTCGGCCATTACCTGGGAGAGCACCAATGAGTCCGCTGTATCGGCAGACGGAAAGGTGACTATTGCAGACGCGGAGCAGACGGCGGAACTGACCGCCACGCTGACGCTGGGAGAAAGCTCTGTCACAAAGACATTTGAGGTGACAGTGGCGGCAAAGGCCGATCTGGAGCAGGTCGTAAAAGAACGCGTCCGGGTGCCCTACACGGTGACGGACAGTCTGCCTACAGAGTTTGAAGGCGGCATCACAGTCAGGTGGAGCAATGCGGACGGCCTGATTGCGGAAGACGGGACCGTCAGCGCGCCGGATAAAAACACAGAGACAACCGTGACGGCTTTGATTACATATGGCGGAGAGACATTTGAAAAAGAGCTTACCGTCCTTGTAATGGAGAAGGACGCGGAGTATGTGATGAGCTATACCCGCTCAAATGTGCAGGCGGCTCTCGGACAGAGCATGCATCTGGCGCTGAGCAGCGACGGAGAGACATATGAAGCCCTTCATAATAATACGGGCGTCCTGTTCGCGAAAGCGGATCTGGACGAGTGGAACGCGGGAACGACGAGAACGCTTTCCACGCCGTATCTTTTCCGTATGGGAGACGGAAAAATCGGAGTAATCGCGGTACGCGACGACGGAAAAGTTCTTTTCCTGACAACGGAGAATCTGATGGATTTCAGTGAGGAATCTTTCCTTGACCTTCACGCGGAAGGCGCTGTTAAAAATCCTCAGTGCGAGTACAACGGAAAAGAATACGTGATCACCTGGGAAGACGGAAGCGGACAGGTCTATCAGAATACAACATCTGATTTTAAGACAATCGATGAGCCGTCCGCCGGCGGCGCAAGAGCAGAAAGCGCTCCGGCCGCGGATATTGAGAACGCGGTTCCCTGTAATGTGATTCCGGTTACAAAAGAAGAGGCTGACGGTCTGAGAATAAAGCTCGGAAGTCTTGAAAATACCGGAGTAGAAGAGAAAACCTATACTTTTGAAGTGAACGCGGGAGAAACGCTGACTGCGGAGGATACAAAAGACGCGGTTATCACGGCAGAGTATAATGACGGAACGACAGACAACATCCCGATTACATGGGATTATAGTACGGTAGACTTTTATAATGAAGGAACTTATACAATTACAGGTCAGGCAAAACTGACAGAGTACCCGGTTCTTAACGGAAGAGCCGACCCGAACATTTACAAATACAACGGAAAGTATTACTTTATCGCTACGGGAGAAACGCAGAACCAGTCGCAGATGTGCATCCGAGAGGCGGGCACTCCGCTGGGACTGTTCAGCGCTGCGGACCATGAAATTTTCCCGAATACAAGGACGCCCAACTGGGCTCCGGAGCTGCATGAGATCGGCGGCAAATTATATATTCTGTACGCGAAGGGCAGTTCCTGGGATAAGGTACAGAGCCAGCTTATGGAACTCAAAGAAGGCGGAGATCCCACTGTCAGAGCAGACTGGGAAGATCCGGAACCGGTGACGAGAAAAGACGGCTCGGCGCTGTATGACAAAGGCATTACCCTTGATATGACTTATTTCCAGGTGGGAGATACCCATTATCTGTGCTGGGCGCAGAGACAGATTACCGGAGGCAACGGTACTTACGACCTGTGGATCGCGAACATTGATCCGTCCAACACCTATCAGCTGACCAGCGATCCGGTGTGCATCCTGCGCAATCAGTACGGCTGGGACAGAGTAGATACGACTGTAGACGAAGGACCCTTTGTGATCCAGAATGACGGAAAGATCTATATGACATTTTCCGGCGCAGCTACCGGCAACCTGTATGTGGTCGGACTGCTGACAGCGGATGAGGACGCCGATCTTCTGGACGCTGCAAGCTGGAAAGAAACCGGGTACCCGATCCTCTCTTCTGAGAGTGTGCCGGGAGAGCTGGGACCGGGACACAGCTGCTTTAGCACAGACGAGGATGGAAGAGATATTTTCGTCTATCATATGCGTCCCAACGGCGGAACGAGAAGCGCGACAGTAAGAAGAGTACACTGGGCGCCGGACGGAAGCCCGGTTCTGGATATGACGATTGATCAGGAACTCAAAGAAGAGTACCGTACAGTGACAGGTACAGTAAAAGTAAACGGCAGCGTGGACTTTGATGACGAAGACGGGCTGATCGTGCGCTACAGGCTGGAGAATGACGCGAAGGATTCCTCGGGCAACGGATACGACGCGCAGGTGAAAGGAGACGCTTCCTTTGATAAAGAGTCTCTGGTACTTTCGGGAGGAGCAAAGTCCAATCAGAATTACGTACAGCTTCCGACCGGAATATTTGACGGGGAAAATGAACTGACGATTTCCATGTGGATTAAGAATAATAATACAAAGATCAACACGGCAGCATTCTCCATCAACAGCCAGAGTAAGATCGGAACGTCGCCGGAATATTATTTCCTTCTTAATCCGAGCAACCCGGACGGCTATTACAAAGCGGTCCTGACAGACCCGCCGGACGGCAGCACGGCAAATCCGTGGACGCAGGAAGTAGGAGTAAACAACTCGAACAACAACAGTGTGGTAACATCCGACCGGATGAATGAGTGGATGTATTATACGATCACCATCGATGAGGATACAATTACCGGTTATCTGGACGGAAAACTTGTAGGAAGCGACGAGATCAGCAACCAGACGGTTTCTGATTTCGGAAAGAATCTGACAGCATATATCGGCGCATCCGAATATCCGGATGATACGTTCGCCGGTTCCTTCCGCGATGTAAGGATCTACGGCAAGTGCATGGATGAGGCTCAGGCAGGACAGCTGTACCGCAAGGCTCTGGAAATCCAGAATGTCAAGGAAGTAAAAACCGGAATTACGCTTCAGGACGGAAAGACAGTTTACAGTGATCTGGAATTGGCTCAGAGCACAGAAGAGTGTGAAGTTGTATGGAAGTCCAGTGATGAAAATGTGATCAGAACTGACGGAACCGTTCTGTTCGGAGATGAGAAACAGTCAGTTACTCTGACCGCGGAAATTATCTGTGGTTCTTATTCCGAAGAGTGCAGCTATGATATTATTGTCCCATCAAAGGATGAAGCGCAGGCGGGAGTATACCGGACACAGCTTCTGATACCGAGATATGTATCAGAGGACCTTCAGTCAGAAGTGGACGGCCAGGCAGTCACCTGGTCCTGCAGTGTGGAGGGACTTGTGGCGGAGGACGGAACCATAACCCGTCCGGAACAGGATACACAGGCAACTCTCACAGCCAATATCGGAGATGTTCTGGTTGAACGTGAAGTGACTGTTATGGCAGCAGGCGGCCAGATCATCAGCTATGTGATCAAAGGCGGTAATCTGTATGAGAACACAGGAGACCTGCTTGCGGCGGATGACAGCAGACGTTCCGACGCGCTGTTCCTGGCGGCAAAGACAGACGGGGAAGACACATACACAGAGCTTAACAAAGGAAAAGCAGTCGTATATGTAAAATGGTCAGGCGACCAGGCCTCCAGTCCGGACAACCAGATGGGATCGCCGGTTCTCTTCCGCAAGGCAGACGGCACTCTGGCGGCGGCAGCATCCGGAAATAATAACAGAAACGGGATTTACGTGTGGGATACAGACGAAGATCTGCTGTTCACATCTGAGCGTTTCCTTGTACTGGCGGATGAAGGAACAAAAGTACAGAATCCGTCTATTGTTTATGATGAAATGGCAGAAGCCTACAAAGTCTTCTGGCAGGATGAAGATGGTACAACCTATGTAAGCCTGATGGATAATCTGAAAAACGGGACTGTTCCGTCAGAAACCGTGGAATGTCGGTACAGTAAGGAAGAAGTTGCCGGCGCCATTCCGGAGAATGCGGTTTCTTCACAGACGTCTGTATTTGAGGCAAGCGCAGAGGAGTATTCAGCGCTGATTCAGAAATATGGTACAGTGTACAATACAAATGTAAGCGGCGTTGAGATTACTGCAAAGACCGGAGAAGAAATCAATCTTCCCGAGACAGTAACAGCCTCATACAGTGACGGAAGCACCAAGAATCTGGGCGTGATCTGGGACGAGGATGATCTCAAACAGCTTGAGTCAGGCGAAGCAGGCACTTATGAAATCAAGGGAACGGTACAGCAGGACGCATATGCTTATCCGTTTATTGAAGAGAGAGCAGATCCCCATATCTTTTATAATGAAGACGACGGATATTACTACTCTACCGGTTCTTACTACGAAAAAGGAATGACTGAGCCGAACTGTTCCCAGTCCTACCGCAAGCTTGATATCCGGCGGGCGGAGACGATCGAAGGGCTGAAGACAGCGGAAGAACACTACATTCTGGAGTCCGAGGTAGGCGACAGATGGGGCGGATTCTTCTGGGCGCCGGAGTTCCACAAGATTAACGGCACCTGGTACTGCCTGGTCGGAGCCCATGACTTCGGAAGCGCGGGAATTCAGGCGAATACAAACTGGAATAATGCAAACTGGTGCTCTTATTCCATTCTGATTCCATATGAAGGAACAGATGAGCAGATGCAGGCCGGCGGTATGCTGGACGCCGAACAGTGGGGCGAACCGATTATTCTGGAAAATTCACCATCTTTCGACGTATCCTACTATGAGGATGAAAGCGGGCAGGGCTATTATATTATGCCGCAGAACGCGCAGATTTCTATCGTGAAAGCTAAGGGCGGCGAAGGAGTCGTTCCTCAGCCCACAGGAGAGCGGGTTGTAATTAAGTCTGGAGAGTGGCCGTGGGAGTACGGCGTATATGAAGGAAGCATCTCGGCTTCCAATCCGGAAGGAACAGATCAGCTCGTAGTAGAAGGACCGTATCTGTTTGAATACGGCGATAAAATATATATCAGCTATTCGGCGGCTACAGTGGACAAATATTATACGCTGGGCCTTATGATGGCTGAAAAAGGCAGCGATCTGATGGATCCGGACAGCTGGACCAATATTCCGTATCCGCTTCTGAGCTCTTATGATACCTATGAGGGAGAGATCGGCGGCGGCGCCCATGTGGGCGGCGGACACAATTCCGTTGTTCTGGATGAGTACGGCAATCTGGCGCTTGTATATCACGCAAGACCATATCCGGATCCGCACGCAGGACAATCGGGAGTAGGCGGGCTGTTTGATCCCTGCCGCCACACGGTTGTGAAGAGCATTCACGTTGCCGCTGACGGCACGCTGATCTTCAACATGACGGCTGAGGAAGAGCTTGACCCGAATTTCCGGACAGTGACAGCTGTGGTAAAAATAGAGGACGACGCTCAGACCGTGCTGGAGGATCTTGTTATCGCTAAAGGTCCGGATAAGACTACATATATTCAGGGTGAAGAACTTGATCCTACAGGTCTTAAAGTGGAGGCGCATTACAGCGACGGCACAGTAGTGGAGCTGAAAGAAGGAGAAGGCGGATATTCCGTAAGCGGATATGATCCGCAGAAACTCGGAGAACAGTCAGTTATGGTATCCTTCGGCGGAATTACAAAATTCTTCCTGGTTACTGTGGAAGAGAAGGAAGAGCCTCAGCCGGAACCGGAACTTACCGGAATCGTGATTGTAAGCGGTCCGGATAAGACAACATATGTCCAGGGTGAAGAACTTGATCTTACAGGACTTGAAGTACACGCTCAGTACAGTGATGACAGAGAAGTGGTGCTTTCGGAGGGCGAAGACGGATATACTGTAGCAGGCTATGATCCGCAGAAGACAGGAACACAGACGATTACAGTAACTTACCTGGACTATACAGCATCATTTACTGTTGAAGTAGAGCAGAAGGAAGAGCCGGGAGATACGGAAGACCCGGATGATACGCAGAAACCGGGAGACACAGGAGATCCGGGTGATACTGAAAAACCGGATGATACACAGAAGCCGGATGACACTCAGAACGGCGGACAGGCTCAGCCGGGACAGGATGATTCACAGCCGGCAGTGCAGACAGGAGATCATACAAATGTAATGATTCCGCTTGCGCTGATCATTCTGTCCGGTATATGTGCGGGAACAGTCATATACAGGAAAAGGAGGATGTAAAAGGAAAATGAAAAAGAAAAGTGCAGTTGGAAACAGAGTTCTGGCCGCTTTTCTCGCAGCGGCAATGGTGGGGACGTACCTCCCCGCCATCCCCGCCGCGGCGGCAGGGGGAGACGGTGATCCGGCGGTGCTGGCTCAGTTTACCTTTGACGACGCAGAGACAGGATTCGCAGGCGGAAACGCGGTGGCGAACGTCAATGGAACTTACGAGCTGCGGGACAGCATGGACGCGGAGAACGGAAAAGCTCTGTATCTCAATGGAAACGCGGCAAATTATCTGTCTGTGACAGATCAGGACGGAGGAAGCCTTCTGGCCGGGAAAGAGGCGATCACGATTTCCTATGATGAAAAGCCGGACCAGACAGGGACAAACTGGGCATACTATGCGGCCCCGACCGACGGCAGACAGCCGCTTTCAGGAGGAGAGCGCTATATCGGCGCATTCCACAATAACGGAAATATCAAGCTGGAGCGGTATAAAAATGGAAGGTCAGACTGTATCGAAGAGAGTGTTGGAACAGACTGGGCACACATTGACATCGTATATACAGAGAATGATACGACACTTTATGTAAACGGCATAAAAAGAGATACTATGGCAAATGTAAACAAGCTGACAGATATTCTCGGCGATACCGGCATCTTCTATATCGGACGGGCCAACTGGGTAAACGGCGAGGGCTACAAAGGATGGATCGACAACTTTACGGTCTATGACGGCGCGCTCACTGATGAAGATCTGATAGACGAAGAAAGTGCAAAGGCTGCTGTCGCTGCAGATAAGGAAGAGCTGACCCTGCCGGAATCTGTGAAAGCAGATTTTACTCTTCCGTCCAATGGAAGCAGCTACTCGGATATTACCTGGACAGTATCG
>CALWKB010000041.1 GCA_944381125.1 uncultured Mediterraneibacter sp.
CCGTGCGAGCGGGAAGAGGGCACGCTTGTCACGACCGTCTACGGCGTGCAGAAGGGATGCGCTTTTCTCCGGGTGCATGATGTTGAAAAAAACCGCCGGGCGGTGGAGATGACACGGGCGCTGGAGCGTATTGTGAAAGAAAATCTCAGCCGGCAGAAATAGCAGGAGTACAGAGGAGTTATTATGATGAATTACGTAGAAAAAACAGATCGGATCAGGATACAGGATCTGGAAGTATTTGCCAATCACGGCGTATTTCCGGAGGAAAACGCACTGGGGCAGAAGTTTGTGGTATCTGCCGATCTCTATACGGATACCAGGCGCGCAGGAAAGACCGACGACCTGACGGACTCCGTCCATTACGGGGAAGTCAGCGCATTTATCAGTCTTTATCTGAAAAAGCATACGTTTAAACTGCTTGAAAGCGCGGCGGAAAATCTGGCTGAAGAACTGCTTCTGAAATATCCGGGAGTCCGGGCGGTAAGAATTGAAATCAAAAAACCATGGGCGCCGATCCGCCAGTCTTTGAAAACAGTGAGCGTGGAGATCGTGAGAGGACGGCACAGAGCCTATATCGCATTCGGATCCAATATGGGGGACCGTGAGAAATATATCAATGACGCGCTGAAAGCGCTGGATGAGATCAGGGGATGCAGGGTAAGGCAGGTCTCTGATCTGATAGAGACCTCGCCTTACGGAATGACGGACCAGGCGGATTTCCTGAACGGGTGCCTGGAACTTGAAACACTTCTGACACCGGAGGAACTGTTGCGTGAGCTGAACAGGATTGAGCTTGAGGCCGGCAGAGAGAGGAAAATCCACTGGGGGCCGCGGACGCTTGACCTGGATATCCTGTTTTATGACGACTGGATCGTGCAGGAAAAAAATCTGTGCATTCCTCATGCGGATCTGCACAGAAGAAGATTTGTGCTGGAACCTCTGGCGCAGATCGCGCCGTATAAAAGACATCCGGCGTATGGGAAAACGGTTACAGAGATGCTTGGTGATCTGCCTGACGGATCTCGGTAAGCGGCCGGATGACATAACCCATTTCTTTCCATTTCAGGATCAGTTCATCAAGAATCCGGGCGTTTGTCCCGGACGTGCTGTGGAGAAGGACGATCGCGCCCGGATGGATTCTGCCCAGGAGTTTGTCAAAAGCTTCCTCTTTGGAGGGCTGGTTGTCTTCATACCAGTCTACATATGCCAGACTCCAGAAAAAAGTTGTATATCCGAGTTTCTGCGCCATTTTGAGATTTGATTCGCTGTATCTGCCCCGGGGCGGCCGGTAAAATTTCGTCATTTCTTTTCCTGTCGCGTCCCGGAATGCATTTTCCACATCCGTCAGTTCTTTCTTAAAGGCGTCCATTGTCGCGATCTGCGACATGTCCGGGTGGTGCCACGTATGATTTCCCACAGTATGCCCTTCTTCTGTCATCCGTCTTACAAGATCCGGTTCGGATTCTATATATGTGCCTGTCGCGAAAAATGTGGCGGACACGTTATGTTTTTTCAGCGTATCCAGGATGGCGGAAGTATTGCCGTTTTCATACCCGGCGTCAAACGTAAGATAAATTACTTTTTCGTCCGTATTCTCTGCATAAAAAGCGTCGTACTGTTCCAGATATTCAAACGTCGCGTTGCCGACAGGCGTTTCTCCTTCTTCCTGAAAACTGAGCCCCCAGTTCCCTTCGGCGGACGCAGGCGCGGCCGGCACGCCGGCGGAATGCTTCTCCCTGTCCCTTGAGCTGTCGGCAATTCCGGCGGCGGCTCCGAGAAGATAAGCGGCGGCAAGGAAAAGAATGACCAGCCCCGTGCCGCCTGAAATAAGACGTCTTTTTATCAGAGACGCCGGTTTTTGCAGCCATGAGTGTTTCACAACACGTTTCCCCTTTGGCTTTTTAACAAGTATATGCCGGACGCCGGACGCCTCATGCGGGAAAATGGATCTGTTTTTTGTTATATTCAAATGGTGTTATGTCCTTCAAAGAATGTGACGTCGGAGGCGTAAATATAGCTGTCTCCGATATCCCGCAGCAGCACGAGATTCAGATTTCCATTCAGATTTTTCTTATCCAGCCGGATCGCTTCTGTCAGAACGGAAACGGGGAGCCCGCAGGATGAGGGAAGCCCGTAAATATCAAGGGCGCGTCTGATTCTGTCCGCGCAGCCTTTTCCGGTGAGTCCTTTCTCTTCGGCCATTTTTGTAATCTGGTACATGCCGATGCCGACAGCCTCGCCGTGGCTTTCTCTCTCATAGTGGTAATACTGCTCAATCGTATGGGCGAGAGTATGACCGAAATTCAGGAGCATTCGCTCGCCGGTGTCAAACTGATCCGCCTCGACTACCATCCTTTTTATGTCCGCGCAGCGCGCGATAATGGAGGTAAGTTCGCTTTTCAGATCCTCAAAGGAGCTGTGGGCGCAGAGAGTTTCAAAAAGGGAAGCGTCTTTGATGCAGCCGTATTTGATTACCTCGCCCATTCCGTCGCTGATGAAATGAACCGGGAGAGTGTCCAGTACTGTCGGGTCGATCAGAACCATTTTCGGCTGGAAAAAAGCTCCGACAAGGTTTTTCCCCTGGGGGAGATCAACCGCCACCTTCCCGCCTACGGAAGAGTCGACCTGGGCGAGAAGCGACGTCGGGATCTGCACCAGACTGATTCCGCGCAGATAGCTTGCCGCGGCAAAACCGG
>CALWKB010000042.1 GCA_944381125.1 uncultured Mediterraneibacter sp.
AGAAAGGAGAAAAAATGGGAAAAGTAATGGTAATCGGCTGCGGAGGAGTGGCCAGCGTGGCAATTCATAAAATCTGTCAGAACAGCGAAGTGTTTTCTGAGCTCTGCATTGCGAGCAGAACTGTGTCCAAATGTGACGCGCTGAAAGAGAAGCTTCAGGGAACGACAAAGACGAAGATTACAACCGCCCAGGTGGACGCGGACGACACGGCGGTGCTTACCGCGCTGATCCGAAAGGAAAAGCCGGATGTGGTGCTTAATCTGGCGCTTCCCTACCAGGATCTGCTGATTATGGAGGCGTGTCTGGCGGCAGGGGTTCATTATATTGATACCGCGAATTATGAGCCGGAAGACACGGCGAAGTTTGAATATAAATGGCAGTGGGAATACAGGGAGCGGTTTGAAAAGGCGGGGCTTACCGCGCTTCTCGGAAGCGGGTTTGATCCGGGCGTGACGAGTGTGTTCTCCGCGTATGCGCTGAAACATTATTTTGATGAAATTAATTATATTGATATTCTGGACTGCAACGCCGGCGATAATGGATATCCTTTTGCAACAAATTTCAATCCGGAAATTAATATCAGAGAGGTGTCGGCAAAAGGCTCTTACTGGGAAAACGGGCGCTGGATCGAGACTGAGCCGATGGAGATTAAACGGGTTTATGATTTCCCGGAAATCGGAAAGAGAGACATGTATCTGCTCCATCATGAGGAGATAGAGTCTCTGGCGCTGAATATTCCCGGCATTCGCAGAATCCGGTTCTTTATGACATTTGGAGAAAGCTACCTGAATCATCTCCGGTGTCTGGAGGACGTGGGCATGACGTCTATTGAGCCGGTGATGTATGAGGGAAGGCCGATCGTTCCGCTTCAGTTCCTGAAGACGCTTCTGCCGGATCCGGCCACACTGGGTCCGAGAACAAAGGGAAAGACGAATATCGGCTGCATTTTCATCGGCAAAAAGGACGGGAAAGAGAAGAAACTTTATATCTATAATACGTGCGACCATCAGGAGTGCTACCGTGAAGTTGGTTCCCAGGCGGTCGCTTACACGACCGGCGTTCCGGCAATGATCGGCGCGATGATGGTGATAAACGGCACCTGGAGAAAACCGGGCGTTTTCAATATGGAAGAGTTTGATCCCGATCCGTTTATGGATGCTCTTAATAAATGGGGGCTTCCATGGAAAATAAGTGAAAACCCGGATCTTGTGGACTGATATGGAAGAGAGAAAACAATAAAAGAAACGAGGAAGATAAGGTGCGCAGAGCGGAATTGCAGACCCCCTGTTATGTAATACAGGAAGAAAAATTAAAAAGAAATCTTCAGAAACTGAAAGAACTCCGGGAAAAAACCGGCTGCCGGATCCTGTTGGCGCAGAAAGCTTTTTCCATGTACAGTGTGTATCCTCTGATCAGAGAGTTCCTGGACGGGACTACGGCCAGCGGACTGTATGAAGCCCGCCTCGGCTATGAGGAAATGGGTCTGGAAAATCACATTTTTTCCCCTGCGTACCGGGCGGAAGAAATGGAGCAGATTCTTGAATACTGCGGTCACGTAGTGTTTAACTCCCCGGGCCAGCTGAAAAAATACCGCGCGCAGGCAAAACAGGCCGGCAGAAGCATCGGACTCAGAATAAATCCGCAGTGTTCTACGCAGGAAGGGCATGCGATTTATGATCCCTGCGCGCCGTTTTCCAGGCTTGGGACGACTCTGGAGCAGTTCCGGAGAGAAATGACGGAAGAAGATGTCCGGAGCCTGGACGGACTTCATTTTCATACTTTGTGCGAACAGAATTCGGACGCGCTTGATAAAACGCTGCAGGCTGTGGAAAAGCAGTTCGGGGAATATCTCTGCGGTATGAAGTGGGTGAATTTCGGCGGAGGACATCATATTACGCGGGCTGATTATG
This sequence comes from uncultured Mediterraneibacter sp., assembly GCA_944381125.1. Taxonomy (GTDB): domain Bacteria; phylum Bacillota; class Clostridia; order Lachnospirales; family Lachnospiraceae; genus Mediterraneibacter. The sequence continues at coordinate 1,911 of CALWKB010000042.1, forward strand.
ACCGGGAGCTCCTGGAGAGATGCATTCGCCATGTGAAAGAAACATATGGGGTGGAAGTATATCTGGAGCCGGGCGAGGCGGTTGCGCTCAATGCAGGAGTCCTTCTTACAAGAGTGCTGGAGATTGTGGAAAACGGGATGAAAATCGCGATTCTTGACACATCGGCGGCCTGTCATATGCCGGATGTGCTGGAAATGCCGTACCGCCCGCCGTTGAAAGACGCCTGCGCGGAAAATACATTGAACAGTTATACGTACCGGCTGGCCGGCCCGACCTGCCTGGCCGGAGACGTAATAGGAGATTATATATTCCCGCGGCCGCTTTATCCGGGAGAACTTCTGGAATTTCAGGATATGGCGATTTATACCATGGTCAAAAATAATACATTTAACGGGATGAAGCTCCCGGACATTGTATTGGAGAAAGAAAACGGAGAATGCCATATTGTGAGACAGTTTGGCTACGAAGACTTCAAATGCAGGCTGTAAGCAGAAAACGCCGTGTTTTTAGGGATGGACGGCAGGGTGGGCGGTTGACAATTTTTGTTTGCTGTGCTAACCTTTTTATCAGATCAAGAACACGGAAACATCCGTCTTCTTAACAAAGAAGGCGGTTTTTTATTTGCCTGGAAACATTCAAAAAGGGACAGGGCAAAATCAAAAAAGGGACACCGTAAACTTCGTTTGGGGACGTAGTAAAATCGAAGTTTACTACGTCCCCAAACGAAGAAGGAGAGGTTAATATGAAAGAGAAATATTATATTACGACCGCGATTGCGTATACTTCCGGAAAGCCGCATATTGGCAATACGTATGAGATTGTTCTGGCGGATGCGATTGCGCGATATAAGAGGAGCCAGGGATATGATGTGTTTTTTCAGACTGGCACGGATGAACACGGACAGAAGATTGAGCTGAAAGCCGGGGAGGCCGGGGTTACTCCAAAGGAGTTTGTGGATGATGTGTCCGCGGAAATTAAGAGAATCTGGGATTTGATGGATACATCTTATGATAAGTTTATCCGCACTACTGATGAAGATCATGAGCGTCAGGTGCAGAAGATTTTTAAGAAGCTGTATGATCAGGGTGATATTTATAAGGGATATTATGAAGGAATGTACTGCACTCCGTGTGAATCATTTTTTACGGAATCTCAGCTTGTGGACGGGAAATGCCCGGACTGCGGCAGAGAGGTGCAGCCTGCAAAAGAGGAAGCTTATTTCTTTAAGATGAGTAAATATGCGGATCGTCTGATCGAGTATATTAATGAGCATCCGGAGTTCATTCAGCCTGTTTCCAGGAAGAATGAGATGATGAATAATTTCCTTCTTCCGGGCCTGCAGGATCTCTGCGTATCGAGAACCTCGTTTAAGTGGGGGGTTCCGGTTGATTTTGATCCGAAACATGTGACATATGTATGGCTTGACGCCCTTACAAACTATATTACCGGGATCGGGTATGACGCAGACGGCAGCAGCACGGAGCAGTTTGAGAAACTCTGGCCGGCAGATCTGCATTTGATAGGAAAGGATATTATCCGCTTCCATACAATTTACTGGCCTATTTTCCTGATGGCTCTTGGTCTTCCGCTTCCGAAGCAGGTGTTCGGACATCCGTGGCTGCTTCAGGGAGACGGGAAAATGAGCAAGTCAAAAGGAAACGTGCTTTATGCGGATGAGCTGGTAGATTTCTTCGGGGTAGACGCAGTGCGTTACTTTGTGCTTCATGAAATGCCGTTCGAAAATGACGGCGTTATTACGTGGGAACTGATGGTAGAGCGGCTGAATTCAGATCTCGCAAATACACTGGGAAATCTGGTAAATCGTACAGTTTCTATGACAAATAAATATTTTGGCGGTACGGTAACAGATAAGAATGTAACGGAAGATGTGGATGCGGATCTGAAAGCTGTAACAGAAAACACTCCGAAAATGGTTGAAGAGAAGATGGACCGTCTGAGAGTCGCGGACGCGATAACAGAGATTTTCAACCTGTTTAAAAGATGCAATAAATATATTGATGAAACAATGCCGTGGCTTCTGGCAAAAGACGAGGCCAAAAAAGACCGTCTTGAAACAGTGCTGTGGAATCTGATCCATTCTATCTCTGCGGGCGCGGAACTGCTGGAGTCATTCATGCCGTCCACAAGCAGAAAGATTCTGGAGCAGTTTGGAGGAGGACATGTGACAGATAAGCCGGAGATTCTCTTCCAGCGGCTGGATATCGAGGAGGTCATGAAAAAAGTAGAAGAGCTTCATCCGCATACGGAAGAGACTTCTGAAGAAAAAAAAGAAGAGACGATAATTGATATCGAGGGAAAACCGGAAATCACATTTGATCAGTTCGGGGCAATGCAGTTCCAGGTGGGCGAGATCATTGCATGTGAAGAAGTGAAAAAGTCCAAAAAACTTCTCTGCTCCCAGGTGAAAATCGGAAGTCAGGTAAAGCAGATTGTATCCGGCATTAAAGCTCATTACACACCGGAAGAAATGGTAGGAAAAAAAGTAATGGTGCTGGTAAATCTGAAACCGGCCAAACTGGCGGGCGTACTTTCAGAAGGAATGCTGCTCTGCGCGGAAGATGATAAAGGAAATCTGGCGCTTGTAGTTCCAGAAAAAGACATGCCGGCCGGCGCTGAAATCTGTTAAAAGGGACAGGGCAAAACCGGAAAAGGGACAGGTTGAATTAAGATCGGGGACGTAGTCAAATGCAATTTGACTACGTCCCCGATCTTAAAATATGCTTTTTAATACATCATTTATTTTTCTGACCGGTACGATTGTCAGTTTTTCTTTTACTTCATCCGCCACATCTTCCAGGTCTTCTATATTGTCATGTGGTATAAATACTCTTTTGATTCCGGCTCTCTGAGCGGCCATGAGTTTTTCCGGAAGCCCTCCGATCGGCATAACGCCGCCCCGCAGAGAGATTTCTCCCGTCATGGCGCTGTCCGGATCCGCCGGACGTCCGGTGATGAGGGAGACGAGGGCTGTTACCAGTGTTATGCCGGCCGACGGTCCATCTTTCGGCACCGCGCCCGCGGGAACGTGGATATGAAGATCGTGGTCCTCGAAGACTTTGCTTTCCTTTGGATACATTGCTTTGACAAGACTCAGGGCGATCTGCGCGGATTCTTTCATTACGTCTCCGAGCTGTCCGGTTATGGTCAGACTGCCTTTTCCTTTTGTCAGGCGGCTTTCAATAAACAGTATTTCTCCGCCTGCCCGCGTCCAGGCAAGCCCGGTTACCACGCCGGGAGTTCCTGCGGTCAGTTTACGTTCGCGGTGAAGTCTCTGCCTTCCGAGAAATTCTGTCAGATTGTTTTTGGTTACAGAAATGCCGCCCGGGGCAGAGCTGGTCTTTGTGCCTGCGCCGTCCTTTACAAGCCGGACGGCTGCGGTGCGGCACAATGTCTCGATGTTTTTCTTGAGATCGCGTACGCCGGCCTCCATCGTGTATTCATCAATAATCCGGTGAAGCGCGCCGTCTGAAATTTTCAGCAGCCCTTTTTGTATGCCCATAGCTTCCATTGCTTTTGGAATAAGATGCTTCCTTGCAATCTGGTATTTTTCAACTGCGGTATAACCGGGGAAGGAAATGATTTCCATGCGGTTAAGAAGCGCCTCTGGAATAGTGTCTGTTGTATTGGCGGTACATACGAACAGCACATTGGACAGATCATAGGGCACATTCATGTAATGATCGGTGAACGTGTTGTTCTGCTCCGGGTCGAGCACCTCGAGAAGCGCGCTGGCGGGGTCTCCGCCGTAGTCTTTCGCAAGCTTATCTACTTCGTCCAGCACCATGACAGGATTGGACACTCCGCACCGCTTCATGCCTTCCATAATTCTGCCGGGCATAGCCCCGATATAGGTTCTGCGGTGGCCGCGGATTTCTGCTTCATCCCGGATGCCGCCCAGGCTGATGCGGACATATTCACGGCCGAGCGCTTTAGCGATGCTCTGGCCGATGCTCGTTTTTCCTGTGCCGGGAGCGCCGGCAAAGAGAAGGATAGAACCGTACTGCTTTTTATTTAAGGCCATTACGGCAAGCTGTTGAATGATACGTTCTTTTACCTTTTTCAGGCCATAGTGATCTTCGTCCAGTATCTCTTCCGCCCGGGACAGATCGATAGGGGCGAATTTTGGCGGCTTCCAGGACAAACTGGTCACGAAATCAAGATAGTCGTATAAAAGCCCGTACTCATGGCTTTCTTTTCCCTCCTGACGCATGCGGTTCAAAACCTTCTCGGCTTCTTTTCGGGCTTCATCATTCATCCCCGAGGATGCGATTTTTTTCTCAAATTTTCTTACGTCGGAAATGTTTTCCGGATGCATTTCATCCAGTTCTTTCTGAAGATAGTCAATCTGCTTTTTCAGCGCGGCCTCGCGGTAAAGCTGTTCCTGATTATCTTTCTGCGCATTCTGGGCCTCAGCGGCGACTTTTGCGACTTCCATAAATTCATTAACAGCTTTTTCGATCAGATGGAATCTGCTCTTTACGGAATCGGCGGCCAGAATGGCATATTTTTCTTCCGCGGTCAGATTCAGGTAATCCGACAGGGCGGACGCCAGGTCGGATATGGTCTTTCTCTGCAGAATAAATCCTCTTGCCCATATGCCCCACTGATATCCCTGGACAAATTTCAGAAGTGAGGACCGCAGGCGGGAGAACGCTTCCTTTTGCTGCGCTTCCGGCATGTCTTCTATATCCGGGCGCAGAGAAACGGAAGCGCTGATCAGGTCGCCTTCCCGGGTAATGTCAGAAAGGAGAACACGATGCAGCGTCCGGACCTGTACGGTATCTTCTTCGCTGATATTTTCAAGCTTGGCGGAAAGGCCTGTGGGATAAAAGTCGTCGGGTGTAATATCGGAGTCGTCGGCTTCTTCTTTTACGAATGCGAAAATGATATCCGTTCCGGCTTCAAGCGGACCGTCGCAGAAACTGCTGAAAAAATCGGCTTTAAAATAGTATGTGACGTCCGGCAGAAGCAGTATATTATAAACAGGTCTTATAATCATAAAATATCCCTCCTATCTGTCAGCGCTCGGAAACATCGAGTGCTAATTCGTTTGTAAAAACATAGCGAATAAATTTCTTTATCCGCTTTTCAAAAAATAAATATATTCTTTTCATAAAACCTAGCACAAAAAATGCCGCATGTCAAGACTGCGAAGAAAAGGGGCGCCGGCAAAAATATCCGGGGAAGAAATATCGCCATCTGTTCCGGCCTTTTGAAAAGAAAGACCGGTTTCCGCTCAGGAGAGAAGGAAATTGAGTGATCCCGGAGGATTGTCGGTTCCCTTTTCCAGAAGGGCTACCAGGCTTTCGATTGTCTTTTCGACGCCTTCGGGAGAAGAAGGCGCAATCGTGTTGTCCATCTTTACTGTCAGGACGATCAGAACGATCTCGGCCAGGGCTTCCGGATTGCCGAAATGAATTTCCCCCGCGTCGATGCCCTGCTGTATGATCTCGGCCAGGACCGGTTTGAATTCTGAAATCATATGATTCATATATTTCTGGTGGAGCAGCGCCTTTTCCGGGGCGCCGACGCCGGACTCTCTGTCGGATTTCAGATATTCAGCGGATGAATTGCGGCATGCCTGAAAGATCATGGCCATGCGTGTAAAAGGCGGAATGTCTGTCTGGGCGGAGAGATTCTTCGCGGTTGTCAGAGGCTTCTCGTAATTGCGCTCTACAAGGGCTTCAAGAATCGCGTCCTTGGAAGGGAAATAATAATAGATGCTTCCCTTTCCTATGCCGGCTGTCTGGGCGATCTCGCTTACGGAGATTGTCTGCAGCTTTCTGTTTTCCAGGAGCTTCTGGAGGGAATCCAGAATGAGGTTGTATTTTGTCTGCTGTTCCTGCATAGTTATTGCCTCCCTGATACGTAAATCCGCTTCATGCAGCTGTGGTAACTTACAACTCAGTATAGCATATCCGTTTCGAAAGAGCCATAAAGAAAAACGCACAAAAAAGGTGGAAAATATTATTGTTTTTTTGACAGTACCGATGATTGACCGCTGGTCGAAAAGGTGTTAATCTAACAGGGAAAGGAAGATGACCGCTGGTCGAAAATGAGACGAAAGCGGTCGAGAAGGAGGAGAATATGACCTATGCAGATATGTTTTCAAAAGTTAAGAGTATGCTGATGGGAGCGGATGTGAGCGACATTCATGAGCATCTTGCGTATCAGTTCAACATTACAGGCGAGGCGGAAGGCATTTTTTACGCAGAAGTAAAAGACGGACAGCTTTTCGTGGAACCGTATGAGTATTTTGACCGGGATGCGATGTTTACATGCAGCGCGGAGACGCTGTTTAAGATCGCGGACGGCAAAACAGATCCGATCCTTGCGGTTACTCTCGGCAAACTGAAAGTGGAGGGCAATATTGACAAAGCCCTGAAACTCAAAGATCTGATTAAAAGCAAAAAGAACAGCAAAAAGAAAAAATAAAAACAGCGCAATATCTTTTAACAGAATAAAAAGCAGGTGGGAATATGAGCAGAATACTGAAAGGAGCAGCGGCGGCTCTCGGGCTGCTGGCAGCGGCGGAGGCCGGCGGAACGGCATATTTTTACAGAAGAACCATGATGCGTTACAACGCGAAGACAGAGCGTACCATGAAGATGTCAGGCGTTGACTGGGAGAAGTACATTCCGATGATGAAGGAACGCCGGGAATGGATGATGGAACAGCCCCACGAAGACGTATGGATTACATCCCGTGACGGGCTGAGGCTTCACGGCACATATTTTAAAGGGGAAGAAGGCTCAAAGGCGGTGATCTGTTTCCACGGATATACAAGCCAGGGAATGAATGATTACGGAAGTCTTTCCTATTATTATCTGAAGCACGGCTTCCGCATGCTGCTGATTGATGAAAGAGCGCATGGGGAAAGTGAGGGGACTTATATCGGATTCGGTACGATGGACCGTCTTGACGGCGAAAAGTGGGTGCGGTGGATGATTGATAAGATCGGGGAAGACGCACAGATACTTCTTCACGGAAACTCCATGGGCGGCGCGACGGTATGTATGATGGGCGGCCTTGATTTACCGGAACAGGTAAAAGGCATTGTGTCTGACTGTGCGTTTACCTCTGCAAGGGATGTGTTCACCCACGTGCTTCACAGTATGTATCACCTTCCCGCTTTCCCGATGATTCAGATCGCTGACAGGCTGAATAAGAAAAACGCGGGATACGGGCTGGACGAATGCAGCGCGTCGAGAGAGGTGAGAAAGGCGAAAGTGCCGTTCCTCTTTATCCACGGTGAGAAGGACGTCTTCGTCCCCTGCTGGATGTGCGAAGAGATTTACAAAAACTGCGCTTCACCCAAAACGAAACTCATTGTCAAAGATGCGGGCCACGGAGAAAGCTATTATAAAGATACAGAAGCTTACGAAGAGGCTCTGGATTCATTTATTGGAGGAATAATGAAATGATGAGGACAAGAAAAGGACACAAAGTGTATCCGCTTACCGTAGCACAGAAATTTCACCTTTATTACGCGCCGCATTGTCCGAGCATGGCGGTTCTGAATATCGGCACAAGCCTTACCATCGAGGTGGAACTGGACTGGGAACAGCTGAAGAAGTCTGTCAATGAGGCCTACGCAAGAAGCGAGGGCATGCGCGTCCGTTTCGCCAAAGACAAAGAGGGAACATGGTATCAGTACGTAGCGGATCCGGAAGAGAAGGACATTGAGTTTGTTGATTTCTCAGGCGTGACGATGGAAGAAGCGGAAGCCACGATGCAGCAGTGGACGACGGTGCCTTTCAAAATGCAGGATTCTCCGATGACCCGTGTTGTAATGATTAAAATGCCGGACGGTTTCAGCGGAATATATTTCCTCGGGCATCATATGATTGTGGACGCACAGTCGCTGATCTGTTTCCTGAAGGATATTATTGAACTTTACTGTAACGCGAAATACGAAGGCGTTCCGTATCCGAAGGAAATGTGCTCCTACATTGAGCAGCTGCAGAAAGATCTTGAATATGAGGCGGGAAGCAAAGCCCAGAAAAGAGACATCGAGTTCTTCCAGAAAGAGATAGAAAAGGGAGAGCCGATTTACAGCGGACTTCACGGAACAGACCGGCTGGAAGCGGCGAGAAAAATGTTTAAAAATCCGAAACTCCGCACAGCGTTTAACTCGTCTGACGATACGAAGTCAGCGCTTGACATTTTCCATCTTGAAGAAGAGCCGACAAAACGACTGATGGATTTCTGTGAGAAATACCATGTATCGCTTGCCTGTCTGCTTCTTATGGGTCTTCGTACATATTATCAGAAGATGAACGGATTTGATGATGTGTCTATTAATAACGCGATCGCACGACGCGCAACGCTCAAAGAAAAGAAATCCGGGGGGACAAGAATTCATTCTTTCCCGATCCGCACGATCTTCCCGGAGGATATGAAATTCATTGACGGAGTTTTTGCCATCCGCGATAAGCAGAACGAAATATTCCGGCACGCAAATTACGACCCGACGGCTTATTTCGCCTACCGGTCAAAACTGTATCCGCAGCCGAGTCCGGGACTTTCCTATGAGCCGATCTCGCTGACATATCAGCCGCTTACGCTTAAAGAAAAAGGTCTGGATCAGCTCGGCGACATCCGCTATAAGACAAAATGGTATCCAAACGGCACATGCCCGCAGGGCGTTTACCTGACTGTAATGCACCGCCCGGAGGATAACGGGCTGGACTTTAATTTCGAACATCAGGTCAAGGCATATTCGAGAGAAGAACTGGAGTATCTGTATTACTATCTGTGCAAGATCATGTTCAAAGGAGCGGAGAACCCGGATCTGTCAATCGGGGAAATTATGAAATTAATCTAGTAAATCGGTTTGTACATACGCCGCTGTCAGGGCGGCGCGTAAGAAATGAGTTATAAAAGGAGAAAAGGTCATGTTTGAGAAATTAGTGAATATCATCTGTAATTATGTCGAAGTCGAGCCGGAGAATATCCGTCCGGAATCCCGCTTCATGGAAGATCTGGGATTTACTTCCTTTGATTTTATGAGCATGCTGGGCGAAATCGAAGATGAATTTGATGTGGAAGTTGAACAGACGGAAGCCGCCGGCATCCGTACAGTTCAGGAGGCTGTCGATTATCTCGAAAAACTGAGCGCTGAAAATTAATTTCTGAGAAACCGGTTGAAAAGTTTGCCCTGCGCGTAAGCGCAGAGAAAGGAATGTGTAAAATATGCTTTGCAGTACAGTGCGCCAGATCCTGGTTAATACAGAGAAAAAATACGGCCCGGAAGACGCGATACGTTATAAAATCAGCAAAAATGAAATTGAATCAAAAACCTATACCCGGCTGAAAGAAGACAGCGAGAGTTTTTCCAATGTCCTCAGAGATCTGGGAGAGCAGGGAAAACATATTTCCGTGATCGGAATGACGTCCTATGAATGGCTGACAACATATTTCGGTGTGGTCAACAGTGGAAGCGTAATTGTACCGCTGGACGTAAATCTCCCGGCTGACGACGTGTGCGACCTGATCGACCGGTCGGACTCCACGGTGCTTGTCTATGACGAGATCAGAAAGGATGTCGCGGCGATCGCAAAAGAGCGCTGTCCAAAGCTTAAATATCTCGTGTCCATGCAGCAGAAAGAAACAGATGATCGCGCGTACGCGTTCTGGAAGCTCCTGGAGGAGCACAGGGGAAGCTTTGACTATGAGCCTGATCCGGATCAGCTTTGCACGATTATGTTTACATCGGGCACAACGGGAAAAAGCAAAGGCGTTATGCTTACCCACAGAAATGTGGCGGAGAACGCTACCTGCCTGGATATGAAGATTCCGGAGCGGACGGTGATCCTGTCCGTGCTGCCGATACATCACGCATACTGTCTGAGCATGGATATCCTGAAAGGAATGTCTCTGGGTTCGGTTATCTGCATCAATGATTCACTGATGCGTGTGGCAAAAAATATTAAACTGTTCAAGCCGGAAATGATTCTTATGGTGCCGCTGATGATCGAGACCATGGCAAAGAAGCTGGAGGAAGCCTCCCTCCTGCCGGCAAAGATCGTCAAGAGCCAGGTGTTCGGGAAGCAGCTGCACACGATCTGCAGCGGCGGGGCATACCTGGATCCGGCCTATATCGACCTTTTTAATAAATACGATATTACCATTCTGCAGGGCTACGGCATGACCGAGTGCGCGCCGGTCATCAGTACGACCGTGAGCTGGAATATCCGCAGGGATTCCGTCGGACAGCTGATTCCAAACTGTGAGGCAAAGACAGTGGACGGCGAGCTCTGGGTACGGGGCAGCAGCGTTATGCAGGGATATTATAAGATGCCTGAGGAGACTGCAGAGACGCTGGAAGACGGCTGGCTGAAGACCGGAGACCTGGGGTATGTGGATGAAGACGGATTTGTCTATCTGACAGGCCGCAAGAAAAACCTGATTATCACGAAAAACGGAGAAAACGTATCTCCGGAGGAACTGGAGAACGCGCTTGGCACAAACCGCCTTGTAGGGGAAGTGCTTGTCCGTGAGAATAACGGCGTGATAGAGGCGGAAATCTATCCGGATCCGGATTTCGTGAAGAAAAAACATATCAAAGACGTGAAAGAAAAACTGCAGGAAGTAATAGATGAATATAACAGAACCGCAGCTCCGCAGAAGAAAATTTACAGCTTGGTTGTAAGAGACACCGAATTCGAAAAGACGACGACAAGAAAGATTAAGAGATTCTGATATAATCAGAGAACCGGCTTTTTGGAATATGACCGGATATATCTATCAGAAAAGGCAGAAATACAGAACTCCCGGGGACAGCCTGAAAAGAGCTGTCCCCGGGAGCTTTTGACGTCGCGGAGGAAAAGGTTGACGGCGGCGGCGCGCTCCTGATATTATAAGGAAAGCACGGCGCGCGGAGGAGGAAAAGGCATGCTGCTTACAATTGATGTGGGAAATACAAATATTACAATGGGAGTGTTTAAGGACAGCGTTCTGCTTGGAATGTTCCGGATGACAACAAAGCGCCCGAGAACGTCGGACGAATATGGTTTTACCATATGCGGTATACTGGAGCACAGGGATATAGACCCGGAGCAGATCAGCGATGTGATTGTGGCGTCTGTAGTGCCGGATATTATGCATTCCCTGACAAGCGGAATTATCAAATATCTGCATACGACGCCTCTGATCGTAACGCCGGAATCAGATACAGGCATCCGCGTGATTACAGACAATCCGTCCAGGACGGGACCGGACCGGATCGTAAATGCCGTCGCCGGATATAATATTGCCGGCGGGCCGGTGATCGTCATCGATTTCGGGACAGCGACCACCTATGACCTGATCGGGCCTGAGAGCACGCTGGAAGCATGCATCATCGCACCCGGCATCGAGACGGCGGGGCGGTCTTTGTGGGGCGGAGCGGCGATGCTTCCGGCCATCCAGATCAAAAAGCCGGACTCTGTCCTGGCCAGAGAGACAGTTTCCGGCATGCAGGGCGGCCTTGTGTTCGGAGCTATCGGTCAGACGGAATATATTGTAAGGAAGATGAAAGAAGAGTCGGGCTACGAAGACGCGTATGTGATCGCCACAGGAGGGCTCGGAAAGATCATCGCGGCGGAGACGGAGTGTATTGATCTGTACGACCCTCAGCTTACGCTGAATGGACTGAGGTTAATCTATGGGAGGATGAAAACGAATCAGTGAAACATTTGAAAATAGGAAATGCAGAACTTGAAAACCGATACATACTCGGACCTATGGCAGGCGTGACCGACCTGCCATTTCGTCTGCTCTGCCGGGAGCAGGGGGCGGGGCTTCTCTGCATGGAGATGGTGAGCGCGAAGGCGATATATTATAATAACAGAAACACAGAAAGCCTTCTTGAAATTCATCCGGATGAAAGACCGGTGTCTCTGCAGCTTTTCGGTTCGGATCCGAAAATAATGAGCGAGATGGCAAAACGGATTGAGGAGAGGCCCTTTGCCATTCTGGATATCAATATGGGATGTCCGGTTCCGAAAGTGGTAAAAAACGGAGAAGGGTCCGCTTTGATGAAAAACCCGAAACTTGTATATGATATTGTCAGCGCTGTCGTGAAGGCCATAGAAAAACCGGTGACAGTGAAAATAAGAAAGGGATTTGACGACGACCATGTGAATGCGGTGGAGATCGCGAAGATCATCGAGGAGGCAGGTGCGTCGGCCGTAGCGGTGCACGGGCGGACGAGAGAGCAGTACTACAGCGGACGCGCGGACTGGGACATTATCCGCCAGGTAAAAGAGGCGGTATCAATTCCTGTCATAGGAAACGGAGATGTGACTTCTCCGCAGAAGGCGGAAGAGCTGGTGCGTCAGACCGGCTGCGACGGCATAATGATCGCCCGCGGCGCAGAAGGCAACCCGTGGATCTTCTCGGAGATGATCGCGTATGAAGAGACCGGCATTGTGCCGCCCCGCCCGGATAAGGACGCGGTGCGGGAAATGATGCTCCGGCACGCCAGACTGCAGCTTCAGTACAAGGGCGAATTCTGCGGCATCCGGGAGATGAGAAAGCATGTCGCCTGGTATACGAAAGGCCTGAAGGGAGCCGCCCGTCTGCGGGAAAAAGTGAACGCGGTGGAGAGCCTGGAAGAACTGGAAAATCTCTTGACATCACTATAGAGTTTGGTTATAATATTGAAATTGCGAAATAGACTTAAATGACAGTGTTCAGGACAGGCGTTCCTGCATGCGGACTATCAGAAATAGAAAAAAATATGAAACAGAAAGGAAGCGTAACCAATGGCGGAGGCAAAGAAACGTTTACTCACTTATGCCGGATTAAAGGCGCTTGAGGATGAGCTCGAAAACCTCAAAGTAGTGAAAAGAAAAGAAGTCGCAGCCAAAATCAAGGAGGCCAGGGAGCAGGGAGACCTCTCTGAAAACGCGGAGTATGACGCGGCGAAAGATGAACAGAGAGATATTGAGGCCCGCATCGAAGAACTTGAAGGCATTCTGAAAAATGCAGAGGTAGTTGTTGAGGACGAAGTTGACTTTGACAAGATTAATGTGGGATGTACCGTAAAGGTATATGATATCACATACGACGAGGAGATGGAGTTCAAGATTGTCGGCTCCACCGAGGCGAACAGCCTTGAAGGGAAAATCTCCAACGAGTCTCCGGTAGGCCAGGCTCTCATCGGCAAAAAAGTCGGCGAGACTGCCGATGTGGAGACGCAGGCAGGAATCATTCAGTATAAAGTGCTTGATATCAGCCGCTCAAAGTAAACACATGACATGCAGCAGACCTCTTATATCTTTATAAGAGGTCTGAATTCGCGTGTATGGGGATAAATGCAACCGGATTTTAGAATCAGTGAATAAGACAGGCGGGATATTTTCGCCTGTGAGGAAGGAGAAAAAACAGTGGCACAGCAGAATAACGGACAGGAACAGGATCTGAATCAGTTGAGAAAGGTGCGCCGCGAGAAACTTGCGGAACTGCAGCAGAACGGCAAAGACCCGTTCGTGATCACGAAATATGAGCAGACACATCACAGCCAGGAGATCAAGGATCATTTTGACGAGCTGGAAGGAAAAACCGTATCTGTCGCGGGACGTATGATGTCCAAGCGCGTGATGGGCAAGGCTTCTTTCTGCAACGTACAGGATCTGAAAGGAAATATTCAGTCCTACGTGGCGAGAGACAGCGTGGGCGAGGAGAATTATAAAGAATTTAAGAAACTGGACGTGGGCGACGTGATCGGCATTGAAGGCGAAGTATTCCGGACAAAGACAGGCGAGATGTCCATCCATGCTTCCAATGTGACACTGCTCTCCAAGAGCCTGCAGATCCTTCCGGAGAAGTTCCACGGACTGACAAACACGGATATCCGCTACCGTCAGAGATATGTGGATCTGATCATGAACCCGGAAGTGAAGGATACATTTGTAAAACGTTCAAAGATCCTGAGTTCCATCCGTAAATATCTTGACGGAGAAGGATTCATGGAAGTGGAGACGCCGATGCTGGTTGCCAATGCCGGCGGCGCCGCGGCAAGACCGTTTGAGACGCATTTCAATGCGCTGAACGAGGACCTGAAGCTGCGCATTTCACTGGAGCTTTACCTGAAGAGGCTGATCGTGGGCGGCCTGGAGAGAGTCTATGAGATTGGCCGCGTGTTCAGAAACGAGGGTCTGGATACAAGACACAATCCGGAGTTTACCCTGATGGAGCTCTATCAGGCGTACACAGACTACAATGGCATGATGGATCTGACCGAGAACCTGTACCGCCATGTGGCGCAGGATGTGCTTGGCACAACGAAGATCGTGTACAACGGCATCGAGATGGATCTCGGGAAGCCGTTTGAGCGCATTACAATGGTTGACGCCGTGAAAAAATATGCCGGCGTTGACTGGAATGAAGTGGAGACGCTGGAGCAGGCGCGCGAGCTTGCGAAGGCACACAATATTGAGTTCGAGGAGAGACATAAAAAGGGCGATATCCTGAACCTGTTCTTGGAGGAGTTCGTGGAAGAGCATCTGGTACACCCGACATTCGTGATGGATCACCCGATCGAGATCTCTCCGCTGACCAAGAAGAAACCGGAGAATCCGGACTACGTGGAGCGTTTCGAGTTCTTCATGAACGGATGGGAGATGGCGAATGCTTACTCCGAGCTCAATGACCCGATCGACCAGAGAGAGCGTTTCGCGCAGCAGGATGCCAACGCGGCAGCAGGCGACGACGAGGCAGAGCATACGGATGAAGATTTCCTGAATGCGCTGGAGATCGGTATGCCGCCGACAGGAGGCAT
>CALWKB010000043.1 GCA_944381125.1 uncultured Mediterraneibacter sp.
TGTCTCAGAAATGCTCCAGAACAATTCCGTGCGCGATTCCGGGAACGCTCGCCCCCTCGTTAAAACTGACCGTGGACATAAGCGCGCCGGTCGGCACGAACAATACCCTCTTCCATTCCCCGCTCTCGATTTTCGGCAGAATATAGGAAGCAAGCGTAACCGCGGCGCATCCGCATCCGCTTCCTCCGGCATGCGTATCCTGCGTCTCCCGGTCAAATATTTCCATTCCGCAGTCCATATGTTTTTTCCGGATATCATATCCCTTTCCCTTCACGAGATCAAAAAGAATCGACTGTCCCACATATCCGAGGTCGCCTGTCACAATCCTGTCGTAATCACCTTCTGATCGCTCCATATCTCTGAAATTACATATAATCGTGTCCATGGCCGCGGGCGCCATGCACGCCCCCATATTCTGAGAATCTTTCAGGCCGTAATCTACAATCTTCCCCGCCGTAATGCCGGCGATCCGGACATGCCGCAGATTTCCGGCTTTCTCTCCTGCGGAAGCGCTTTTTGCGGCCACAAGAAACGCCCCGCTTCCCGTGACCGTCCAGTGGGCCGACAAAGGTCTCTGGCTTGCGTATCCGAGCGGAAACCGGAACTCCTTCTCCGCGCTTCCGAAATGGCTGGATGTAACTGCCAGCATGTATTTCCCGTACCCCGCCGCCGCGCACATGCCGGCAAGCGCGAGCGCCTCGCCCGATGTGGAACAGGCGCCGTACAATCCGAACATGGGAATCCGAAGCGGCTCGACCCCCATAGAAGTGGCGATGCCCTGCCTGAGCAGATCTCCTCCGAACAGATACCTTACTTTCTCCGGATCAATATGCGCCTTTCCAAGGGCGAGGACGCACGCCTCCTTCTGCATATTGCTCTCCGCCTCTTCCCAGGTCTGCGCCCCGAACAGATCGTCCGGATTCGTCATATCGAAAAGCTTTCCAAGCGGCCCTTCCGCTTCCTTGCTTCCCGCCACGGACGCCGCGCTTACAATAACAGGCGCTTCTTCAAAGACGATGCTCTGGCTTCCTTTCGTCTGATTCATCCTTCTTCCCCATTTCCTGCTTGATCTTATCTGTCCCTATTATCTGCCGCGCGGCCGTAAATATGCGTCCGTCCGGAGATATTTTTCAGAAAGGTATAATTTCAGCCGGTCTTCAGATAATAATCACAAAAAGCAGAAAAGAAAGGAGGCGCTTACGTTTATATGGATAAAATACAGCGCATAAAACAGGAGGAGCAGTACAGACAGTATGTGAAGCAGAAAACCCCGCGGCACAACGTATGGCTCAATATGCTGAGGGCATTTCTCCTTGGCGGAACGATCTGCTTTTTCGGGCAGGTAATTTATCATTACTGCGAATTCAGAAAACTTTCCGCCGACGACTGCAGCGCCTGGACGTCGCTGACGCTTGTGTTCGCCAGCGTGCTGCTTACCGGGACCGGCCTCTATCAGAAACTTGCCAGATGGGGCGGCGCCGGAGCTCTTGTGCCGATTACCGGGTTCGCAAATTCTGTCGCGGCGCCGGCCATTGAATACAAAAAAGAAGGCCAGGTATTCGGCATCGGATGCAAGATCTTTACTATTGCCGGCCCGGTCATACTGTATGGAATTTTTACGAGCTGGGTTCTCGGACTGATTTACTGGATCTGGGGGATGGCTGCGTAGTCACCATCCCCTGAAAAAGAACAGACATGCGCCCAGCCCCTTGCCAAGCGCGATGCTTAAGATAAACACCGTCAGATATTTTATTAATCCCGCTCTCCTCAGAAAAACGGGAAATACATTCAGTATCTCAGCCAGAGCCATAGCCCAGCATCCGGCAAATATTCCGGCCAGTATCCCGCATATCCCGAGAATCCATGGCCCCGCCGGAATACTGATCTGAAAAACATATATGATATTCCCGATTATCCCGCCAAAAGCAGCGCAGCTTTCATATAACAGAATCCTGTCCCCCGTGTGCGTCCTGTCCGCGAAATCCGCCACCACGCCCAGCTCTACAAGAAACGCGAACAGGCCGCCGGCGACGGCAATTCCCGCGCTAATCCCGATCACTGCCAGAAGCATCTGTGTTGTCCACATCAATTTCATCCCCTCTCCTGGAGGCATTTTCCGCCAGCGTAGTCTGAATGTCATTTTCGTACAGCCTCATCTGGATTTCCATCGGCGTGGGATCCGCGGTGAAACGCTTCTTTCCGAAATGATTGAAAAAGAGCAGAATTCCAACTGTAAGCCCCGCCGAATATGAGATCTCCAGCACGGTAAAACCGGACCCGGCCCTGCCCGTGGCCAGTTCATGTATCTGTCCGAACAGGCGGGTCACGTCTACGTCATTATTAAACGCCATAATTGTAAATGCCGCTCCGAAAAAAGTAACCGCGGCCACAAACACCGTCTTCGCAATGTGCCAGAGCTTAGAAGGTGTTTTCTGATTTTCGCACGTAACAATGATATCCGCCGCTCCAAGATTCTGTACTTCGATTCCCGGACAGTTTTTGTGGATGCAGGCGATAATCTCAAGAATGGAAATCACATACCGCTGCCGCCCGGGAGTCCTGATTTTAAGAACGGGCAGAGCCTTCACCCTGGGAATCACTCTTCTGTCCGCGCATTCCATGGACAGAATATCTCCCAGCGTCACCTCTGATTTTGTCACTTCCACAGCGCGGTTTCCTCTGATATAAAGCGTGGTTCCGTCAGATGACACAGCTTTCCACCTCCGTATTCCTGATCAGAAATCCCTCAGAACTTTCCTGCCGGGGCTCCGTCAGCCAGTAGAACAGCCCGAGAGCCGCCGCCACCGCTACCACTGTGAGAATCGAATACCATATTTTTCTGTGTCCGTCGTCCATATTATCACCGACCTTTCCAACCGGTCCCGGAAGATGCAGCGTTCCCCCGGAACTCTGTATACTGTTTCAGAAATAGTATCTGAACTTTTGCCGGAAATATGTGTTCACGAACTCATTTTTCTCATATTTTCAAGGATTTTCTTTTCAAGCCTGGATACCTGTACCTGCGAAATGCCCATGATTTTCCCGACGTCCGACTGAGTCTGCTCTTCAAAATACCGCAGATAAATCAGCTTCCGTTCCTCGGGATTCAGCATATCAAGAAGCTGTCCCAGCATCATCCGGTCCAGTATCTTATCTTCTTTTTTCTCTTTTTCTTCAATTTTATCGAGAAGCCGTATCTCGCTGCCTTCTTTCTGATGAACCGGCCGGTACAGTGATTCTACTTCGCTTCCGGCTTCCATTGCCTGCACGATTTCTTCCCTGCCGATCCCCAGTTCGCGGGAGATCTCCTCAAGCGTCGGCTCCCGCCCGAGCCGCCCGGTAAGCTCTTCTCTGACCTGCCGGCTTCTGCCGGAAAGCTCTTTCATGGAACGGCTTACTTTTATCATGCCGTCATCCCTCAGAAATCTTTTGATTTCCCCCGATATCATGGGCACCGCGTATGTAGAAAACCTGACATCGTACGAAAGGTCAAATTTATCGATAGCCTTCAGAAGACCGATGCATCCGATCTGAAAAAGATCTTCCGCCTCCGTCCCTCTTCCGCAGAACCGTTTTACCACGCACCAGATCAGTCCGATATTTTCCTCCACAAGCTGTTCTCTTGCCGCTTTATCTCCGTCGTGTGATTTCCTGATCAAAGCGATTGTGTGGTCCATATCTCCCTTCCTTTTCCGACGGCCCTGCGCATTTTTACTGTCGTGCCTTTTCCGGGACAGGACTCCACCTCCACCTGGTCCATAAAAGCCTCCATAAAAGCAAATCCCATACCGGAGCGCTCCTGCTCCGGCCTCGTTGTAAACATCGGCCGCATAGCCTCCTCCACATTTTCAATTCCCCGGCCTGTATCTTTCACTTCCACATAAAAAATATTTTCCCGGATCCGGCAGCGGATATGTATCTTTTTCACCTCATTCTCATATCCGTGAATAACGGCATTTGTCACAGCCTCCGAAACGGCCGTCTTCACGTCTGCCACTTCCTCCACAGTAGGATTGAGCTGCGTCATGAATGACGCCACCGCCACACGCGCAAAGCCTTCGTTTTCCGACCTGCTGTCAAATATGATTTCCATTTCATTGGTATCTTTCATGCCTCTTCCTCCTCATATATCTGCATTATTTTCGTCACGCCTGACAGCGTCAGTATTTTTTTTATTCTCGCGTTGGCGTGGACTGCCCAGACCTCTCCTCCGATCAGGCAGATCGTTTTATATCTTCCCATAATTACCCCTATTCCGGAACTGTCCATAAAATCCGTCTTCTCAAAATCAAAAATAATATATTTAATATGATTTCTGTCGATAACCGCATCCGCTTCCCGCTTCATCTCTTCCGCGTTATGATGATCCACTTCACGCGGCAGATAAATTGTCAGACAGTTCTCCTGAACCTGATATTTCATCATACTCCTCCTCATGAAATCTGATAAGGGTCTGCCCCCTTCGCACAGAATTGTGCAAAAATAAAGGATGTGCCATTCTGCACATCCTCTTCTTTAGTAATTTTCTGTCTTTATTCTTTATTTTTCTCTTTTTTAATATTGTCTGATCTATTTGTGTATTTTATTGTCCGCTGCTGCCGTCTCCGGTGTCTCCGCTGTCGGATGAGCCCTTAATGGTCTGCAGGTTGTCAGAAGCTTCGTCCGCATACTGCGAATTCCCATATTCATCCACTACTCTCTGGAAATAGGTTGCCGCATTTTCATTGTCTCCGCTGCCCATATAGGCTTCTCCCAGCCGGAAGAGCGCTTCGCCGTTATTATAGCCGGCATCCATTCTCACGACCTTGGAAAAAGCAGTAATCGCATCTTCATAGTTTTCGGCATCCAAAGCATTCCTGCCTTCCGACATCCTGTTTTCACAGGCTCTGGGATAAATTGTATCTGTCAGGTCATCATACTGGGCTTTCCCGTTATCTCCAAGATTATCTCTTGAAATACTAAGCAGGGAATCGGCCAGAGTGTTGGATTCATACGCGCCCGATCTGTATTCTTCCATAACTGCCATAAGATTCTCATAACTGTCAATAGTATTGGCCGCCTTCTGGGCGTCCGCCTCGGCGCTTTCACTTTCCGCGCGATAGTTATCCAGAGTCCTGGTCTGGGCGCTGATCTGAGCTTCCAGGGAATCAATCTGCTGACTGTATTCCCTTATCTGATTATTCAGACGCTCTGACCGGGACTGATTAACCGCCGGAGCTACCAGGAACCAGATAATTGCCGCGCCGATGGCCGCACCGATAAAAATATTTGCGACAGCAAGATGCGATGCCATTGATTTGACCGTAGAATGTTTCGGCTGAATAATTGTCTCATTGCCCAGACTATATTCCACAGCATCATCTTTTTTCTTTTTCTCAATTCTGCGGCCTCTGCCTCTTCTGGCCGTCATTTCATGCATATACCTTAACGTAGTCTCGTTTGCCGTATCAATTCTCCGCGCCGCGCGCAGCACCTGCCTTGCGCGGGAATACTGCTCCGTACGAAGATAAAGCAGAGCCAGCAGCTGATGAGCCTTCAAAAATGAAGGATGAGAAGTAATCACCTGTTTCAGCTGAATAATTGCCAGGTCTTCTCCGTTCTGGCGGCAGTATCCGATGCACTGGTTATATTTTTTTACAGCCTGATTAATCGTCTCAAGCTCATTTGCGGAGGCCTGTACTTCTTTAATAAAATAATTGGCTATGTTGTCTCTCGGACGCAGATTTTTACTGATAATCCACTCTACCAGAGCTTCCGCGACTTCTCCTGTTCCATAATATACAAGTCCCAGAAGATTTCTCGCCGCGATATTTTCCCTGTTAAACTGCAGGCTTATCCTGAGTGACTTTGCTGCCCCTGACATATCGCGGATCTGCGCCTTTCTCAGTCCATCATTATACCAGTAATTGGACTGGTATACGATCTTCTTCGCGTAATCCATTTATACTCACCACAATCTTTCTGACAAAAGTCATTTCTTCTGATCCATGACTTGTTTCAGAAGATCTGTCATATCCGACAGATCCTCCTGGTAAA
>CALWKB010000044.1 GCA_944381125.1 uncultured Mediterraneibacter sp.
TGTCTGAGCCGGATTACGCCACAGAACGGAGGGCGGACAGACCGATGAAAATGATACATTCTGAAAATCTCATATATGAATATGACAAACGTGACGAGGAAGGCAATATTATCGGGACGAACCGCGCCGTTGACGGAGTAGATATTGACATCCCCCAGGGTTCTTTCGCGGCTGTGCTCGGGCACAACGGTTCGGGGAAATCGACTCTTGCCAAGCATATGAACGCAATTCTTGTTCCCACAGGCGGAACCATATGGGTGGACGGCCAGGATACGAAAGATCCGGCAAAACTGTGGAGCGTCAGACAGACTGCGGGCATGGTTTTCCAGAATCCGGACAACCAGATCATCGGAACCGTGGTAGAGGAAGATGTGGGATTCGGACCGGAAAACCTCGGCGTTCCTTCAGACGAGATCTGGAAGCGTGTGGAGGACAGTCTGCGCGCGGTGGGAATGCTGGAATACCGGACGCATTCTCCGAATAAGCTGTCCGGCGGACAGAAGCAGAGGGTCGCCATAGCAGGGGTTATTGCCATGGAGCCAAAGTGCATTGTGCTGGACGAACCGACCGCCATGCTGGACCCGAACGGACGAAAGGAAGTAATTGACGCTGTTCAGAAGCTCCGAAAAGAGAAAAATGTTACGGTTATTCTGATTACGCATTATATGGAAGAAGTGATTGACGCAGACCAGGTGTTTGTTATGGACAGCGGACATATCGTAATGCACGGGACGCCCCGGGAAATATTCAGCCGCGTGGATGAACTGAAGAAGTACCGGATGGATGTGCCTCAGATTACAATGCTGGCGGAAGAACTGAGAAAGCGGGGGCTTGATCTCCCGAGGGGCATCCTGAGAAGGGAAGAATTGGTGGAAGCGCTATGTCGATTAAGTTAGAACATGTGAATTATATATACAGCCAGGGGACTGCCTATGAGAAACATGCGTTAAAAGATATAAATCTTGAGATCCCGCAGGGGCAGTTCGTGGGGATAATCGGGCATACAGGCTCCGGAAAGTCCACGCTGATTCAGCACCTGAACGGTCTGATAAAAGCGACTTCAGGGACGGTATATTACGATGGGAAAAGCATATATGAAGATGGCTATGACATGAAAAAGCTCAGAGGCCAGGTGGGACTTGTATTCCAGTATCCGGAATATCAGCTTTTCGAGGTGGACGTTATAACTGATGTATGTTTCGGCCCGAAAAACCAGGGCCTGCCGAGGGAAGAGTGCGAAAAAAATGCCAGGTGGGCGCTTGACCTGGTAGGCTTTCCGGAAAAGTATTATCAGCAGTCTCCATTTGAACTGTCCGGCGGGCAGAAGAGACGCGTAGCCATAGCCGGAATACTTGCCATGCATCCGAAAGTGCTGGTGCTGGATGAGCCTACGGCGGGGCTGGATCCGAAAGGCCGGGACGAGATACTCGATCAGATTGCCCACCTCCATAAAGAGACGGGAATGACGGTAATTCTTGTGTCTCACAGTATGGAAGACATTGCCCGGTATGTGGAGAGGATTATTGTGATGAACCGGGGAGAAAAGATGCTGGACGGAACGCCCCGGGAAGTCTTTTCACATTATAAAGAGCTGGAAAAAGTGGGGCTTGCGGCGCCACAGGTAACATATGTGATGCATGACCTGAAAGAGCGGGGATTTCCGGTATCGCCGGACGCAACGACGATTCAGGAAGCGGCGGATGAGATAATGAGGAGTTTACATGGTTAGAGATATTACAATCGGACAGTATTATCCGGCGCAGAGCCGGATCCACAGTCTGGATCCAAGGGTGAAAATTGTCTGCACCCTGTTTTTTCTGATATCACTGTTCATACAGAACAGTCTTCCGGGGTATGCCGCGGCGACGGTATTTCTTGGAATTGTGATATGCCTGTCAAAAGTTCCGCTGAAATATATCGTAAAGGGACTGAAGCCTGTCGTGATTCTTCTGCTCTTTACCGTGGTAATGAATCTTTTCCTTACAAGAGGCGGCGAGACGCTGGTTCATTTCTGGATATTTACGATTACAGAGAGCGGTCTGAGGACGTCGGTTTTTATGGCGATAAGACTGATGTATCTGGTCGCGGGCTCTTCCATCATGACGTTCACGACAACACCGAACAGTCTGACGGATGGAATTGAGAAGCTGCTGCATCCGCTGAACAAAATACATGTTCCGGTTCATGAGGTGGCTATGATGATGTCAATTGCCCTGCGCTTTATTCCGATTCTTCTGGAAGAGACAGATAAGATCATGAAGGCGCAGACGGCCCGGGGCGCGGATTTTGAGTCGGGCAATCTGATTCAGAGGGCAAAGGCGATGATCCCGATTCTGGTGCCGCTGTTTGTTTCCGCCTTCCGCCGGGCGAATGATCTGGCGATGGCGATGGAAGCGCGGTGCTATCACGGCGGCGACGGGCGGACCAGAATGAAGCCTTTGAAATACCACGGCAGAGATTATGCGGCTTATGTGATTACGGTTCTGTATCTGGTCATTATGTTTGTGATCGGGAGATTTGTGTCGTTTAAGCTGTGGATATTCTGACATGTGTTCCGCAGGAAACATATTTTGCCGCGGACAGAGAGAAGGATAACTATGAGGAGAATCAAACTTACGGTCGCCTACGACGGCACGGCCTACTGCGGATGGCAGGTGCAGCCGAACGGCATAACCGTGGAAGAAGTTTTAAATCATGCGCTGTCAGAACTTACCGGGGAGCAGATCAGGGTAACAGGAGCCAGCAGGACGGACGCCGGCGTGCATGCGGAAGGGAATGTGGCGGTATTTGATACGGAAAGCAGCATACCTCCTGAGCGGATCGCATATGCGGTAAACTGCGGCCTGCCGGAGGATATTGTAGTTGTAAAATCAGAAGAAGTCCCCGAAGGCTGGCATCCGCGGTATCAGGACTCGGTAAAGACGTATGAATATCATATTCTTAACCGGGAGATGCCGGATCCGATGCGGAGATTCACTGCGTTTCACGTATCATATCCGCTGGATCCGGATCTGATGAGAGAGGCGGCGGAATATCTGAAAGGGGAGCATGATTTTAAAAGCTTCTGCAGCATACATACGGATGTGAAGGATACCGTGCGCACGATTTACGACCTCACGGTTGAAAAAGACGGCGATATGATTATTCTGAGAATCAGCGGAAACGGATTCCTCTACAATATGGTGCGCATCATTGCGGGAACGCTGATCCGCGTGGGCAGAGGGGCGTGGCCCCCGGAAAGAATAAAAGACATTCTGGAAGCAAAAGACCGGCAGAAGGCGGCGGCGACAGCCCCGGCCAGAGGTCTTGTGTTAAAAAATATCCGGTATGGAAAATCCAGGTAGGGTTTTCTGTGCCGGATTGTTTTTTCGCCGGGATATTTTCAGACTCCTTCCGCTTGCTATTTGCGCATAAAATTGTTAGTATTAATTTAGTTGAACGCAGTACCGGCGGGGTTTAAAATCCGGGGCTGCAAATGAGTGAGTATGTAAATGAATCAGGAGGAAAAACGATGAGAATTTATGAGGCGAAAGATTATGATGAAATGAGCAGAAAGGCGGCGAATATTCTTGCCGCGCAGGTGATTCTGAAGCCGGACTGCGTACTGGGGCTTGCGACCGGTTCGACGCCGATCGGTACATACGACAGGCTTGTAGAAGGGTATGAGAATGGGGATCTCGACTTTTCTGAAGTTAAAACAGTTAATCTGGATGAGTATATCGGACTGGATCATGAAAATGATCAGAGCTATTATTACTTTATGCACACCCATCTTTTTGACCGGGTAAATATTGATCCTGCCAACACAAACGTGCCGAACGGCATGGCGGACAATATTGAAGCGGAGTGCGAGAGATACGAGGAACTGATCCGTTTCCTTGGCGGAGTGGATATTCAGCTTCTCGGGATCGGACGGAACGGCCATATCGGATTTAATGAACCGGCGGATGCTTTCGACAGGATGACTCACCGTGTCGACCTGACAGAGAGTACCATTGAGGCGAACAAAAGATTTTTCGCATCTGCGGACGATGTTCCGAAGCAGGCGGTTTCCATGGGAAGCGGAACGATTATGAAAGCGCGGAAAATTCTGCTGATTGCTTCCGGCGAGGACAAGGCGGACGCGGTGGCGAAATCATTTTTCGGACCGGTAACGCCGGAAGTGCCTGCCTCGGTTCTTCAGCTGCACAGCGACGTGGTTGTCATAGCGGACAGCGCCGCGCTGTCAAAGTGCCCCGGCCGGTAAAAACAGGCTTGACAAACGCCCGGGGATAGTCTAATATCTCACTGTAAGAGCAGAAAGTAAAAGCCGTGAAGGGAAGAAGTAGCAGAATGCCGTGAAAACAGAAAGCAGCCGGCTGATGAGAGGCGCGTGATACGGTTTTTGTGAATACATCCCGGAGCTTCACACCGAAAGTCAGTCCGCTGACCGGTAGGCCGTGACGTGAGTGCACGTTACAGCACAGAGTGCCTGCCTGGGCACTTGCAGAGCCGGACAGTGCGAACTGCCCGGGAAACAAGGTGGTACCGCGGTTATATCCGTCCTTATTGTCAGACAGTAAGGACGGTTTTTTTATATCATGGGAAATTGTTTTCATATGATATAAAAATGCTCCGCGAGGAACGCGCTGCGGCGGGCCAAAGACGCGGACTGCATTTCACGGCGCTTCCGGCGACGATCAGACGGAAGACGTGTCGATAAATCAAAAGGAGAAAAAAAGATGGGAATTTATGAAGAACTTCAGGCGAGAGGGCTGATCGCCCAGGTTACGGATGAAGAAGAAATCAGAGAACTTGTAAACAATGGAAAGGCCGTATTCTATATCGGATTTGACCCGACGGCGGACAGTCTTCACGTAGGACACTTTATGGCGCTGTGCCTGATGAAGCGTCTGCAGGAGGCAGGCAACAAGCCGATCGCGCTGATCGGCGGAGGAACAGGTTATATCGGTGATCCTTCCGGAAGGACGGACATGCGCAGCATGATGACGCCGGAGCAGATTCAGCACAACTGCGACTGCTTTAAAAAGCAGATGAGCAAGTTCATCGACTTTTCCGAAGGAAAAGCCATGATGGTAAATAACGCGGACTGGCTGCTGGATCTGAATTACATTGAACTGCTCAGAGAAGTAGGACCGCATTTCTCCGTAAACAGAATGCTTACGGCGGAGTGCTACAAACAGAGAATGGAAAAGGGGTTAAGCTTCCTTGAGTTTAACTACATGATCATGCAGGCGTACGACTTCTACGCACTGTTCCAGAAATACGGCTGCAACCTGCAGTTCGGCGGAGACGACCAGTGGAGCAATATGCTCGCCGGAACAGAGCTGATCCGCAGAAAACTCGGAAAAGACGCGGGCGCCATGACAATAACGCTGCTTCTTAATTCTGAGGGAAAGAAGATGGGCAAAACCCAGTCCGGCGCCGTATGGCTTGACCCGGAGAAAACGTCGCCCTTCGACTTTTACCAGTACTGGAGAAATGTGGCTGACGCCGACGTGCTTAAATGCATCCGCATGCTTACGTTCCTGCCCCTTGAAGAGATTGACAGGATGGATTCGTGGGAAGGAGCCCAGCTTAACACGGCAAAAGAAATTCTCGCGTTTGAACTGACGAAACTGGTACACGGCGAGGAAGAGGCAAAGAAAGCCCAGGAAAGCGCGCGCGCCCTGTTCAGTCAGGGAAACGCGGCTCAGATGCCGACGACAGAGCTGTCAGAAGAAGATTTCGCAGACGGTTCCATTGATATTTTATCCATGCTTTTAAAGAGCGGACTTGTACCGTCAAAATCCGAGGCAAGACGCGCCGTGCAGCAGGGGGGCGTTTCAGCGGACGGAGAAAAAGTAACCGATATCGGCGCTTCTTTCACGAAAGAAGCACTGTCGGGAGACGGAGTTATCCTTAAAAAAGGAAAGAAAAACTTCCGCAGAATTGTGGCAAAATAAATCATATTTCCGCGCCGACGCGCAGAGACGGACTTAGAAATGCCGGCGCGGCGGGAAACGCAAAAAAACAGAGCAGCCTTTCATCAGAAAAGCTGCTCTGTTTGTTTACCGGCGCCGCGGAAGCGGGCCGGAGTCGGATTTTTATCTGCGGTACGCGAATTTCGGAAGACCGTTTTCTTCCGGAACTTCCACGCTGCCCTGTACAAGGGGAAGCGCATAGTCGATAAAGGCCTGGCCGATGTCGGAGCCGTTGTTTGTAATCCAGTCAAGAGGAACTGTTTTCTCCTGGTTGCAGATCTGGTTTACATCTTCTGTAGCGTATTCCATTCTGTATGTATCGCCGTCGATCCGTTTGAAAGCGATCATCTTTCCGGTCTCGCCCGCAAGCGCGGCCTGTACGCCGTAAGCGCCTGCGCCGACGGCCTCCTGATGGTCCGCGGCGGAAAGCATGGCGGAAGAGCAGCGCTGGCATACATTGAGCTCAATGGAGCGGACTTTTACGCCCAGGCGCGCTTTTACCAGGTTTTCCAGATACTTGCCGGAGCCGGTGAGCATCTTGTGCCCGAAGTTGTCTACGCCCACGTCGCTTGCAAGCTCGCAGATGAAAGTTCCCCTGCCGTCGTTAATTCCCTCGGAGATGCAGACAACCAGGTTCGGCACTTTTTCCAGGGCGTCCTGTACCTGGGAGATAAATACTTCCTGGTCAAACGCGGTTTCCGGCAGATAGATCAGCACCGGGTTGTCCCCTTCGAATTTGCGGGCAAGTACGCTGGCAGCGGTGAGCCATCCTGCGTGGCGTCCCATTATTTCTACAATAGTAACGGATTTCTTGTTGTCATATACAGAGGCGTCCACGGCCACCTCTCGTACGGTGGAAGCCACATATTTCGCCGCGCTTCCGAAGCCGGGCGTGTGGTCGGTGAGAACCAGGTCATTGTCGATTGTTTTCGGAACGCCGATAAAGCGGATATCGCTTCCGACGCCCTGCGCGTAACGGGAGAGTTTGCTCACCGTGTCCATGGAGTCGTTGCCGCCGATGTAGAAGAAATAGCCGATGCCGAACTCTTCAAATCTGCGGAAGAGGGCCGGGTATACTTCATCGTTCAGATCTTCCGGAAGCTTGTAGCGGCAGGAGCCGAGATAAGAGCCGGGAGTCGTTTTTACAAGTTCCAGTTCCCCGCTCTCTTCCAGCGGTTTCATATCCATGATATGGCCGTTCAGGAAGCCTTCGATTCCGTTTATCATGCCGTATACTTTGTCAAAGGAATCGCTTTTTCCAAGCGCTTCGGAGACGACTCCGTACAGGCTTGCGTTAATCACTGCTGTTGGTCCGCCGGACTGTCCGACGATTACGTTTTTCTTCATGTGTTACCTCCTGTCTGCCGGGCGGAACCCGCTCCCGTCCGGGATTTTTTTCTAGTATCTACTATATCGGAAATAAATAAAATTTACAATACGCATGGAATAACATTTGAAATAATGGTATACTAACCGTAAACTCAGACCAGGAGGGAAAAAGGTATGAAATATATTTCATTCGCCATTCCGTGTTATAATTCGGAAGCCTATATGGAAAAAGCGATTAATTCCATACTGGAGGGCGGCGAAGATGTGGAGATTATTATAGTAAACGACGGCTCCAAAGACGGGACGAAAGAGATCGCCCGCAGATACGCCGAAAAGTATCCGACGATTATCAAAGCCGTGAATAAAGAAAACGGCGGACACGGCGACGCGGTCAACTGCGGACTCGCCCATGCCACAGGAAAGTATTTTAAAGTCGTGGACAGCGACGACTGGGTAGATAAGGAATCTCTGATGAAGATTCTGGACGCGGTAAAAGGGTTTGTGGACGCGGACACCCAGGTGGATATGGTGATCGCGAATTATGTATATGAAAAAGTAGGCATGGCAAAGAAAAAGGTTATCCGCTATGATAATGTACTTCCGGAAAACCAGATCTTCCGGTGGGACGATATCGGCCGGTTCCATCTGGATCAGTACATTCTGATGCATTCGGTGAT
>CALWKB010000045.1 GCA_944381125.1 uncultured Mediterraneibacter sp.
TACCATATCACAAGCGGCGGGACAGAGCAGGTCATCGAACGTCTTGATAAAGGCCTTCTTGATTTTGCAGTCATTGTAGAAACTCCCGACTACAAAAAATATAATGTGCTGGAATTTCCGGAAACAGATAAGTGGGGTGCGATCGTACCAAAAGATCATCCGCTTGCATCCAAAGAAAGCGTCTGCGTGGACGACCTGGCCGGATTACCGCTCTTTGTTTCCGAACAGTCATGGAATGCGGACATTCCCAGATGGGCCGGACCTAAAATGAAAGACCTGAAAGCAGAGGGATTTTTTCAATTATCCTACAACGGTTCCATTTTTGCCAGAGAAGGACTTGGCATCCTGCTTACCCTTGAGCATCTGATCAATACAAGTTCCGAGAGCGATCTCGCTTTTATTCCGTTTGATCCGCCGCTTGAGAACAAGATGTATCTTGTGCGGAAGAAGTACCAGGTCTTTTCTCCGATCGCAGAAAAGTTTCTGGCAGAGATCAGAGATTCTTTTAACAAAAGGGAGTGATATAAAAAAGGTTTCAATCATTGAAGCTGATTTATATCCCGGGAATTTGCCAGACTGTGAGGAAAAGAACAGGTCTTTTCCATCATTGATTGCGCACAGCACATTTAGTATAATACTGTCGTGAAAGGTGGGAATGTCAATGGGACTTCGGGTTTTACGGTACTATCTGGCCGTTGCGCGGGAAGAAAATATCACCCGCGCCGCAGAGGTTTTACACATCACGCAGCCGACGCTCAGCCGCCAGATGGCTGAATTGGAGGCTGAATTAAACACGAAACTGTTTGATCGCACAAACCGGAAAATCGTATTGACAGAAGCAGGCATGCTGCTGCGCCGCCGCGCTGAAGAACTGGTGTCGCTGGCAGAAAAGACCGAGCTGGAATTTAAGAACTCCGGCGAAGAACTGACAGGATTGATTTCGATTGGAAGCGGCGTGTCTGCTGTGGTTTCCGGGAATCTGCCGGATCTTATACAGATATATTCAAACAAATATCCGCACGTACGTTTTGAACTGCATACAGGTACGGCGGCGACGATCAAAGATCAGCTGGGCAAGGGTCTTTTGGACGTCGGGATTTTAATGGAGCCGGTGGAAGTGGGAAAATATGACTTTATCCGCTTGCCTGAAAAAGATGTCTGGGGAATCCTTATGCCGGAAGATGATCCTCTGGCCCAGAAAACCAATATAACGCCAGCTGATCTGCAAACGCTGCCGCTGATCGTGAGCTGGCGTATTGTGGAACGGGAAGCCAAAGCGTGGTTTGGCGGAGATACGGATCATTTGAATGTGATCTGCACATACGATCTGATTGATAACGCTGTGCCGCTGGTGGAGCGACGTCTCGGATATGCCTTTGTGATTGAAGGCGCCTTAAAAAAATATAACGGCCTTGTTTTTCGTCCGCTTTACCCGGAAGTCAGCAATACCTCCGTACTGGTATGGAAAAAGTATCAGCCTTCCAGTACGGCGGTTCAGAAATTCGTTGAGCTGGCCAGAAATGCCTGCAATGCATAGAGATGAAAGAGGCCCGGCCTGGCGGTTTTGTTCCGGAACTGTGCTCAGTTCAGGATCCTTCCGTCAATTGAAATAGTAATAACTTCACAGGGAATGTTTCTGCCGACTGACTGCAGCGCCTTTTTGACTGCAGACTCCAATCCGCCGCAGCAAGGCACTTCCATTCGCACAACGGTTACGTTTTGAATATTGTTGGCCTGCATGATTTGCGTCAGCTTTTCACTGTAATCTGTGCCGTCCAGTTTCGGACATCCGATCAGTGTGATTTTCCCGCGCATAAAATCGTTGTGCATTCCGGCATAAGCATATGCGCTGCAGTCGGCCGCTATTAACAGTTTCGCTCCGTCAAAATAGGGCGCGCTGACCGGAGCCAGCTTGATCTGGCAGGGCCACTGCTCCAGATGCGAACCGGTTCGCGTGTTCTTTTTCTGTAAATTTTTCTGTACGGCTTTTTCGTCATATGCGGCGGCTTCCCGCTCTACGAAGGTGATTGCGCCGGCCGGGCATGCGGGCAGGCAGTCGCCCAGACCGTCGCAGTAGTCATCCCGCAGAAGCCTGGCTTTTCCGCCTGACATACCGATCGCTCCTTCATGGCATGCTTTGGCGCAGGCTCCGCATCCATTGCATTTTTCTTCGTTTATCTGAATAATTTTCCGGATCATTTTAAACCATTCCTTTCATTTTTTCGAACAAAGTGTACTATAAGTAAAAATGTTTGTCCGTTGTTTTGACAACGGAAAGGAAGGAAATTTTGTAAAAGCAAAGTCAGAACCTGTTGACATCCGGCAGTATCAGGATTTATTATCAGACAGGAGAAAATTCTGTCCGTACCTGAAACAGGAGGTTCTTAATGAGTCTTGAGCGGAGGACGGAAAACATATATTTGAAAATGGAAAGGAAAGTTTTGCAATGAGTTTTTCATATTTAAGAAACCTGCCGACGCCTGCGGAGATACGGGAGAGATACCCGCTGTCGGAGCGTGGCAGAGAAATTAAAAGACAGAAAGATGAAGCGCTGCGGGATATTTTTACCGGAAAATCAGATAAGTTTCTGGTTGTTATCGGGCCCTGTTCGGCAGACAATGAAGATGCGGTCTGCGATTATATCGGCCGGCTGAGCCGGGTGGCGGAGAAAGTCCGGGACAGGATAGAAATTGTGCCCAGAATTTATACATACAAACCGCGTACTAACGGGGACGGATACAAAGGAATCGCGTTTCAGCCGAATCCGGAAGAACGTCCGGATCTGGAGGCGGGGCTTATTGCCATCCGCCGCCTGCAGATGCGCTCGATTGAAGAGTTCGGGCTTCCGGCAGCTGATGAGATGCTGTATCCGGAGAACTGGGGTTATGTGGAAGATCTGCTTGCGTATGTGGCTATCGGCGCCCGTTCTGTGGAGGACCAGCATCACCGTCAGACGGCCAGCGGCTTTGATGTGCCTACCGGCATGAAAAACCCGACCAGTGGAGATTTCTCGGTTATGCTGAATTCCATCTATGCGGCTCAGCATCCTCAGCATTATGCTTACGCGGGCTGTGAGGTGGAGACTTCCGGCAACCCGCTTGCCCACGCGATTCTCCGGGGCGGAGTAAATAAGCGCGGCGTCAGCCAGCCAAATTATCATTATGAAGATATTCAGTGTCTTATGGAGATGTATGAAAAAATGGGGCTGCAGAATCAGGCGGTTCTGGTTGACGCAAACCATTCCAACTCCAACAAGCAGTATGGGGAGCAGGTGCGTATTGTGAAGGAAGTGCTTCATAACCGCAGACTTTCGCCGGATATTTATAAACTTGTCAAAGGAGTAATGATTGAGAGTTATATCGAGCCGGGACGCCAGGATGTATCGGAACACATTTACGGAAAATCAATTACGGATCCCTGCCTCGGGTGGGAGGCTTCGGAACGGCTTCTTTATGAAATCGCGGAGATGTGCTGATCGGATCCGGTCAGGGAAAATATGGTAAAAACATAAGCGGCTGATGAAACCGCCGGTTTTCAGAAATACTGTGTATATAATAATTTCAGCGGAAAGGTGAAAATTATGTGTACATGTATAACACTGGAAAACGGCGGTTTTTATTTTGGAAGAAATCTGGATCTGGACGTGTCATTCGGGGAACAGGTAACTGTTACGCCGCGGCGTTTCCCGCTCGGATTCAGGAGAGCGCCCGGCCAGAAGGAGCATTATGCCATGATCGGAATGGCCGCGGCTTCTGAAAGTTATCCGCTATACGCGGAAGCGGCGAACGAAAAAGGCCTGTGCATGGCCGGCCTGAACTTCCCGGGCAATGCGTTTTACGGCAAAGAAAAAGAAAAAATGCTGAATATAGCGTCGTTTGAAATTATTCCCTGGATTCTCGGAAGCTGCGCCACGGCTGAAGAAGCGGAGGAGGTTCTTGGAAATATTAATATTACCGACGACGCGTTTTCGCGTCAGATGCCTGCCGCCCCGCTTCACTGGATGCTGGCGGACCGGAGAAAATGTCTTGTGGTTGAAACGGGGAGTTCCGGCCTTAGGGTTGTGTCGAATCCGGTCGGCGTGCTGACAAACAGTCCGCCGTTCGAATATCACCGCCTGCATCTGAACCATTACCTGAATCTGCAGGCGGCGCCTGCGGTAAACCGGTTCGCGCCGGGGCTCAGGCTTCGGGCGTGTTCGCAGGGGATGGGAGCGGCCGGGCTTCCGGGGGATGCGTCTTCCGCGTCCAGATTTGTGAGAGCGGCTTTTTTAAAGTGGAATTCTGTCAGCGGGAAAAAAGAGGAAGAGAACACGGCGCAGTTTTTTCATATTCTGGACGGAGTGTCCATGGTCAGAGGATCTGTGCTGACGGAACAGGGAACATGGGATATTACCAGATATTCATGCTGTATTAACGCGGAGCTGGGAATATACTATTATAAAACATACGAAGACAGCCGCATACGCGCGGTGGATATGCGCCGGTATGATATTGACGGGAAGTCTCTGATGTTTGAATAAACGGAAAGTTTTATTTTTGTATTCATGAACGGGAGGCCTGATTCGCGTACAAATCACGAATCAAGTCGGAATAGGTAACTTTTTGCGAAATTTACAGACACGGGAAATTGAAAACAAATGATAATACAGGTAAAATAAAACGAAGGTGGGGACTCTTGTTCCCCTACAAGTTTTAATTAAGGAGGACATTCAGAATGTCAGAGAACAATGTTGTTGAACAGCAGCCGATTACTGAAGACTATCTGAAAAAGATGGATGCGTACTGGCGTGCTACAAACTATCTCGGCGCAGCACAGTTATATCTGCTTGATAACCCGCTTCTGCGCGAGCCGCTGACAATGGATCATGTGAAAAAGAAAATCGTAGGACACTGGGGAACAGTACCCGGACAGAACTTTGTTTATGTTCACCTGAACAGAGTAATTAAAAAATACGATCAGGATATGATCCTTATTTCCGGACCGGGACACGGCGGAAACTTCTTCGTTGGAAATACATACCTTGAGGGTACATACAGCGAAGTATATCCGAACATTGGCGAGGATATGGACGGCCTGAAGAAACTGTGCAAGCAGTTCTCATTCCCGGGCGGTATCTCCAGCCACGTTGCTCCGGAGACACCGGGATCCATCAACGAGGGTGGTGAGCTCGGATACTCACTGGCTCATTCATTTGGTGCGGTATTTGACAACCCGGATCTGGTTGCGGCTTGTATCGTGGGCGACGGCGAGGCAGAGACAGGACCGCTCGCAACATCATGGCAGTGCAACAAATTCCTGAATCCGAAGACAGACGGAGCAGTTCTTCCGATCCTTCATATGAACGGATACAAGATCAGCAACCCGACTGTACTTGCCCGTGTTTCTCACGAAGAGCTTGAGAACTTCTTCGACGGATGCGGATGGAAGCCGTACTTCGTAGAAGTAGAGGATGACGGAAGCGATCACATGGCTATGCACAGAAAGATGGCAGAGGCTCTTGACAAAGCTATGGACGACATCAAGGCGATCCAGAAGAACGCAAGAGAGAATGACGACTCAACAAGACCGAAATGGCCGATGATCGTACTTCGCACACCGAAGGGATGGACAGGCCCGAGATTTGTTGACGGCGATCAGATCGAAGACTCCTTCCGCGCGCATCAGGTGCCGATCATGATGGACAAACCGGAACACCTTCAGATCCTGAAAAACTGGCTTGAGAGCTATCATCCGGAAGAACTGTTCGACGAGAACGGAAAACTGATTCCGGAACTTAAAGAGCTGGCTCCGAAGGGCGACAGAAGAATCGGTTCCAACCCGCACGCAAACGGCGGTAAGCTTCTCCGTGACCTGAGACTTCCGGATTTCCGTGATTACGCAGTTGACGTACCGGCTCCGGGCGCAGTTGAGGCTCAGGATATGATCGAGCTTGGCGGATTTGTAAGAGACGTCTTCAAACTCAATGAGGATCAGAGAAACTTCCGTATTTTCGGACCGGATGAGACAATGTCCAACCGTCTCGGAAAAGTATTCGAGGTTACAAACCGTGACTGGAACGGCGAGAAATATGATACAGACGAATTCCTTGCAGCTGACGGACGTGTTATGGACTCCATGCTCAGCGAGCATATGTGCGAGGGATGGCTGGAAGGATATCTGCTGACAGGACGTCATGGATTCTTCGCAAGCT
>CALWKB010000046.1 GCA_944381125.1 uncultured Mediterraneibacter sp.
GCGCTGCAGTCGGGACTTGCTTTCTCTCCGCAGCCGGCGCCGCACTCTTTTGAACATGCACATAAACTCATCATCATTACTACTCCTAAAATAACTACACTGATCTTTTTCTTCATTGTTTTTCCTCTTTCTGTATTCCTGTTCATTGTTTTCTGTAGACATATTTCTTTTGTCTGTAGTTATTCTAGCAGGCCTTTTATTTTTATTTTTTTCAATATTTTCACGTAAAAAATCCTGTCTGACAGCAGCTGCAAACAACATCTGTCAGACAGGATATCCTTTTTCGTCTGTAATTTTTCATTAAAATAATTTTTCTTAACAACTATGGCGAATACGTATAAATGTCTCTTGCCGGTTCTTTCGTTTCGCAATCAACCAGCGCCCCTGCAATATAATCTCCGTCCTGATATATGCTCACGCGGATAACCCAGCACATGGCGGCATCCCAGTAGGTGGGTTCGCCTTCCACTCTGATCTCTGCGCCTGCATCTTCAGGCACCCCCAAAGTAGCAGCAATATTACGCAGATCTTCTCCCGAGAAATCCACCGTATTTCCGGAATCGGCGCTGTCTTCTGCCGTATCATTATTTTCCCACAGCTGCCATTCTTCACGTCCTCCGCCCGAAGGTTCGAAGACCGCAGTACCTGTAGTTCTGTTCACGACAACCTGTCCGACAAGCCGGTTTGCAGAGGGCATTCCGCCGTTTGCTATGATTTCCTCAGCCTGTTCCTCCGGCATGGCATATCTTATCAGGAAATGGTACTCTTCATCGGTCTCAGTTGTCTCACTGTCAGAGACAGAATAAGAACCTCCGTTTTCCCCGAGGCTTTCATTCAGGTGCGCCAGTACCTGATCCCGGATCTCCTCCATGGAAGAATCCGCGGAAAGCCCGGGTTCTTCTTCCTGTTCTTCCCCTGACAGATTTTCTTCTGAGGAGGTCTCATTTCCCAGTTCAATCACGCCCCATTTCCCTTCATATTTCACCCAGCATTTTCCCTCATGCAGCGGCCGGATTTCTTCGAACACGCCGGGATCAACCGTCAGGCCGCCGCCGGCGTCGCGCATCTCCCATACGCCGTCTTTTACAAGAACAACATGTCCCTCCGAGGCGGCATAACAGAAATCGCGCGGTTCTGTATCCACAGTCTTATACTGAGGAACATACTGTGTCCATGAAGCGTCATATTCTATTGGAATCACTACATTTCCCTGTTCGTCCACGTACCCCCATTTTCCGTCCTGTTCCACTGCCAGCAGTCCGGAAATCTGAGAACCGCATGCATCATAGATAAAGTCTGTCGCCATTTCACCGCCGCTGTAAATGCCATAACCGCCCGGAAGTTCCTCAAGCCATGCAGCCCAGTCCTGAACGCCGTTGTCCAGGGCTTCTTCCAGTGTAATATCCGATTCTTTTACAGGGATCGCGCCTTCAGGCTCCGCCCATGTTTTGGTTCCGAAAGCTTCCTCTCCGTATGCGTCGAAAATATTGCGAAGTTCACCGCAGTAATAAAAGGCTCCCTTAAATCCATATACATCGCCTGCGATTGCGACAGCCGGAAGGATCTCATCACCGTACAGATAGTAGCTGTCCACTCCCGCCGTATACCCGGGCTCATACGCCGGCTCCTCTCTTTTCAGGAGATAATATCCGTAGTCGCTTGTGATTTCTTCATAATCCATGCCGCCCAGAATCTCTCCGTCCATATCGATCAGGCCATAGGAATCTCCCTGTTTTATCACTGCGTAATCTGTGAACATCTGGCGTTCCATTTCATTATACGGATATTTTTTTGTATCCGTTTCTTTCAGATAATAGATATCATCCGCCTCGATTTCCGGCTCCACTGACCAGGTAAAGACTGTTCCTTCACCGTCCAGTTCTTCTTTTCGTTCCTCTTCCAGCTTTTCGATCACTTTTTTCTCCTCCTCCGGGAGATTTTCTCTGGCATCCGCAATAATCTCTTTTGCCTTGTCCCGCTCGCCGGTATCCAGATAGAGATCTGCCAGTTTCACATAAGGCTCCGCCTTTTTCGGCTCAATATCTATTGCCTCCAGAAACATATCTTCTGCTTTTTCATAGTCCATCTCTTCCAGATAGCGGTTTCCTTCATCCAGAAGGGCCGTATACCTTTTTTCCTTCTGCTGAGGCATCACCCAGAGAAATACAGCTGCCGCCGCAGCGGCGGCAATCACGAGCACAGCCGCGACTGTCAGCCATATTTTCTTCCCGTTCTTTTTTTTCGGCGCCGGCGGCTGTGATTCGCCTTCATTATTCACGCCCTGCGCTCCCTGTACCGGCATAGCCGCATACGGCTCTTTGCACAGCGCGTCCGGATTATTCTCCGGCGATTCCGGCTGCGCAAGGCGCATCCCGCAGGAGCCGCAGAAAACGGCGTCTTCATCGTTATAATTCCCACAATTCGGGCAGTACATTACTCAACTCTCCTTCCTCCGTCCATTTTCTCGGGTTTACAGCGGTGTTTTCTCTATATCCGACAATTCATCAAAATATTCGTCATTCTGTGCTTCCGTGATCTCTGTTTTCGTATCTCCCTGATATAAGAAAAAATGATCTTCATCTATCTCATTTACTGAATTCACATATGATGTATTATCCCAGCCCACTGAAAATTCACAGCTCAGTTCCCCGCCGTCCAGTACAAAGAAGCCGTCGCCTCCATACATCCGGGACGACCGGAGATCTGAATATACGATTGCCTTATATTTTGAAGAATACCGGATATCAAAATAATGATATATATCCTGAATCATCTTTGCAGACCGGCTGTCGGCATCATAGACAAAAACCAGCGTATTGGACCATCCTGAGTCATCAGCGGAATGCACCATCAGCTCCGGGATCTGATCCTGGTTAATGTCAAGAATAGTATAAGACTCCGGAGACGTCATCCAGTCTGATGTGTAATCCAGATAATCTCCATTCTCCAGCAGGTTATCGTAGCTTTCCTGCGCTGCCGCCGCTGTTTCCTGCACATTATCCGTATCTTCTCCATTTTCCTGTTCCCGGTTCTCTTTCTCGCTCTGCGCGTCGTCCCAGGTAAGCTTCAGCGTCAGCGTCACTTTGCCCAGCAGATCCGTGTCCAGTGTATCCCAGTAATCTGACGGGTATATGTCCATATCATTTTCGCCGATA
Source organism: uncultured Mediterraneibacter sp. (assembly GCA_944381125.1). GTDB lineage: Bacteria > Bacillota > Clostridia > Lachnospirales > Lachnospiraceae > Mediterraneibacter. The sequence goes on from CALWKB010000046.1 coordinate 3,156, forward strand.
ATAAGCATAAGCATCTCCACGTCGTCAGTAAACTCAAAGCAGCGCAGCCAGGAATCTCTGATCTGTTCCGCCTCTCCGGGGAGTCCGATTCCATCAAGGAAATCCGCCATCTCCTGCGCATCCTGCTCCTCGCCGCTGAATTCAGATCCGAGAACCAGATCATCCGTTCCCGCCTGTTTTTCAAAACTTTCTCCGTTATAGACAGACACAAATGAATAGCATTTTATCCCGTCTGCAATAATATAAGAATCCTGTCTGAGACTTCCGCATATATAGATCTGTCCGTCATATTCATGGAGGAAAATACCGCTGCACTCTGAATCACCGGCGCCAAACACCGGAGATAATGCGATCATTTCGTCACTTAAAACAACCTCTTCATCACGATATTCATACATTCTGAGTATAACCTCATTCTGATCCGTCAGAGTATAAGTCTCTACTTCCGCCTCATTATTCATACTGAGAACAAGCAGCTCTTCCTTGCCGTCTTTGTCAAAATCTCTGATTCGCGATGTCAGAATCCCTTTTTCTGAATGTACTGGATTGGTAGCGGTCCACACAGAACCGCCCATGGTCTGATTAATGTAAGCGCATGTATATTCCCCTTCTTTCACCTGACCTTCTTTCGGAATCAGGACATCCTGCACATATGTATACAGATCATATTTTTCCCGGATCTCGGGGCTGTCTGTATTTTCGACGCCCTGTTTTAAAATATCCGCAACTTTTTCCGGTTCATTCTGAGTCTCATAAATATCAGCCAGTTTCAGGTATGGCTCCGGCTCTTTCGGTTCGATTTCAATAGCCGCAAGATAACTGTCTTCCGCTTTTTCGTAATCCATTTCCTCCAGATACCGGTTTCCGTCCGATATATGCGCTTTATAATTCTTTTCTCTCTGCTGAGGAAGAATCCATAAAAACACAGCCGCAGCTATAGCGGCCCCGATTACCAGAACAGCCGCCAGTATGAGCCAGATCTTTTTTCCTCTCTTTTTAACAACGCCATTGTCTGTGCTGCCAACGCCTGGCTGTTCCCACCCCGGCTGCATATTCTGATAATATTGCGCATTCTGTCCTGGCTGTACCTCCGGCTCCGAAAGGACAGCGCCCTGCGGCATCATCTGCTCTCCCGTATTTTCTTCCAGACGTGTGCCGCAAAAGCGGCAGAATCTGGCGTTTTCTTCATTATATTTTCCGCATTCCGGACAATACATTTTCCCACCTCATTTCTCTATTTTGTACAGATCGCATAACGTGCGAAGGCGGATATCAGAAATCCGCCTTTCCGCATTATCCCGCAGTTTTCCGAAATACCCGCCTTCGCTCTGACTTATCCTATTTTTTTGCCGCAGTTGCTGCAGAATACATCGCCCGGCTGCAGCGGGCTTCCGCAGTAAATGCAAAATTTATGCGGTATCGGCTTCGGCTGTACCGGCCGCGGCTGCGGCATTGGTGAAGGAGTCTGCGGCGCCTCCGGAACAGGAGCAGACTGCTGTCCGAAATGTGCCCCCGCCGCGGGAACAGGCTGCGGCTCAGGGCGCGCCTCCGGCGCAGGAGCAGACTGCTGTCCGAAATGTGCCCCCGCTGCGGGAGCCGGCTGCGGCTCTGCGTGCATTTCCGGCTGAGCCCCTGCATTATGCGGTTTTTCTTTTTTCTCTGCTTCCAGTTCTTTTTTCAGATTTGTAATCCGGTCAAATATCGGAAGAAGTTCCGGCAGCGGATCTTCAAATCCTCCTTCATAGTATGCTTTTCCGAGTTCCGTGTAAGTCTGATCCAAAAGTCGGATTATTTCCTCTTCCCGGTTAACGTTCACAAGAATTGTTGCGTCCTGTTCTTTCATGATAGAATCCTCCTCGCTTTATTCAAAAAATATGTACACACATGTTCTAAACCAAAATAAAACTGTTCGCCCGGCTGCCGATACAGATTTTTGTCCCCCTCGGCAGGAAATACTGCCTTCCTTTTCCAAGCGGCTGCCCGCTGTCAAGAAATACCATGTTTTTTTCAAGAGGCTCCGCACAGTATTCGCCATATTCAGAAACATAGTATATGCCGGCTGCCGCTCCTTCTTCTTCATAAGGCGTAAGCACCGCGCTCTCCCCCTCCATAATAAAGAAAACTTCCTTCTTATCTTTCAGCCGGTATACTTTTCCGCTGTACAGCCCGCTTTCACCGGATATCGCTCCAAAAAAGCCTCCGGCCGGCGGCGCCCATGCGGAAGGTTCCTGCGCTTCTTTTTGCCCGTCCGTCGTCTGAGGGGCGCCGATGGGCGGCTGTGCATTATAAACCTGCTGTCCCTGACGCGGCATGTCCGGCTGAATATTCTTCTGCTCCTGCGCCTGGCGACGGCGCGCCCGTTCCGCTTCCGCTCTGTTAATCTGTTCCAGATAAATCTCCTCGCTGTCTGTTTCTCCCGGCGTTCTCCACAATATAATGCCGATTATGGCCAGAATAACATTCAGCGCATAAACTGCCGTCCACGCGGCCAGAACGATATAACTGATCTTCACCAGTCCTCCCAGCACTGCTTCCACTTCTCCCAGTTTCATTCTGAAAAGGAAGAACAGGCCGAGAAATGCTCCGATATTAATTACGCTGATAATCAGCGCCGTAATATAAGCCGCTCTTTTTCTCAGAACCGCGATCAGCACTGCCTCAATAAGTACAAGTCCGGCGGCTCCGGCAATGAACCACACATAAAATCCCAGGTACGTCTGCAGGAATCCGTACATCTGCGCATCAATTCCCGATCTGTCGAAATATCCGATTCCTGCTTTAATCAGGACATCCGCAATCGATATCTTTTCTCCCATCACCTCCGCCGCCGGCAGAAACCATGTCCCGATCGACGCCAGGGTAAAAAACGCTATTATAAACCTCAATCCTTTTTTCACTTTTTTTGTCCTCCTTATTCAGTCTCTATCGCGCGAAGCAGTTTTTTCCTCTGTTTCGGAAATACGACCGCCGTAACAAGCAGTCCGATCAGACAGCCGGCGATCCCCGCCGCGCCTGCAGCTGTCATTATAAGTCCCGGTGTAATCCCAGTCATTCAAGCCAGCCTCCTTCCCTTACCTGCCCGTATACATCTTCCAGGAGCTGCATCTGGGCGTCGCTGTTGTTGTCCTTTACCTGTTCTTCATACAGCCGCGCGGCTTTTTCATAATATTGCGCGAACTGCGTGTAATCCCTCTGTGTGTTGGATTTCAGCTCCTGCGCGTCAATTTCAAGGAAAGCATAGCGCATATACGTTCTGTAATCTTCGCCGTAGCTTTCCAGCATCTGGTCAGCCGTCTGACGGGCTTTTTCTATGTCGCCCTGCTTTTCGTACTGAATTGCCAGCGTATCAAGCGTATCAAATGTATCCCATCCCTGACTGATAATCTGGTTCAGCACTTCTATTGCCTCTTCACGGTATTCCTGTCTGCCGGTTGAGTCCGACAGTTCTATGTCCACGGCCGCCAGCCGCTCAAGCACCTGAATCTGTTCTTCTGCCGGCACATTTTCTCTTGCCTCAAGAAGGATGTCTCTTTTCGACGTATTGCTTCCTTTTTCTTCGTAAATGTCGCCCATCGTCAGATACGCCCGGGTTTTCATCTCATCATCGTCCGTAACGGCAATGCACTGAATAAATTCCTGCAGCGCAGCGTCCGGCCTTAAGAGCGCTTTTTCAATCTCGCCTTTTGCGTAATAGACCGAATCCTCTTTCAATCCCCGGTCAATCGCCTCCTGAAGTACTTTCTGAGCCTCTTCTTCCTCACTGTTATAGGCCAGTGTGATTGCGTAATCCCGGTAATATTCCGCGTGCTGCGTACCCATGCGCATCACCTCTTCATACGTGTCCGCCGATTCTTCATACCGTTCCAGCCGGAAGCAGCTGTCCGCCTTAAGATAATATACATCCGCCATCCTCGCCTGGAGCAGATCCAGTTTTTCGTTCCGGCAGATATCATAATCTACAAAAGAGATGCATTCTTCATATTTTTCCTGCCGGTACAAAGCATACGCGTTCTGATAATAGCTTTCCAGAGAAGATGGAATCAGTTCAGACGCTTTTCTGTAAGCCTCTTCCTGCGCCTCGAAATTTCCTTCTTCTATATAGCTGATCTGTTCCGCGACAAGATCATTATACTCTTTCATTTTTTCTCTTTTTATCTCCGACACCCCGTAACCGCACAGAACGATAAACCCTGCGAGAAGCGCCACGAGTACGGCTCTGACGGCAGTCTGTCTGTGAAGGAGCCTCACGTACCGCCTGTCCTTCTTCGGGATATTTTCCAGCGCCCGGAACATCTCATAAGCGGACTGAAATCTCTGTCCCGGATCGATCTTAAGCGCTTTTCCGATCACCTGCGCAAGAGAATCACCCGTAAATCCGGTGAGATATTTTATATCCGCCTTCTCGCGGCAGCCGCTCAGCCTCTGCCCTGTAGCCAGATGATACAGCGTCGCTCCCACACTGTATATGTCGGTTCTCTCATCAATACGTACATCCCCGGGAATATTCTGTCCGCTTTCGCTGCTCAGCGCCATGATATACTGTTCCGGAGACGTATACCCGTTTGTATACCCGAGAACCGCCCTGTCGCCCAGATAAAACGAAATATTAAAATCAATCAGACAGATATCGCCCTTTGGAGTCAGCATAATGTTGGAGGGTTTTATGTCACAATGTATGACCGGCGGCTCCTGGCTGTGCAGATAATTCAGCGCGCTGCAGATCTGCATTCCCCAGCGTATCAGTTCTTTGGGAGCGAATGAATATCCTTCGGCAAGAAGCTGCGCGAATGATTTTCCCGGCACATAACTCATTACTGTATAAACTCCGTCGTCTGTCTCAAGGAAGTCATGCACCTGCGGAAGATACGTATGATTAAGATTTTTCAGAATGTCTGTCTCTCTGCGCCTTCCTTCCAGGGAGGACATGCTTTTTCTGTGCTGTTTGATCACAACTTCCTGGCGGAGCCGCTTGTGATACGCTTTATATACAATTCCTCCGGCGCCTTCGCCCAGTTTTTCAATTATCTCATATGTATCCGAAAAATTGTCCAGCCCGCTCATATTATTTCTCCACTCTGATTGAAAATTCAAACGGCTCGTCCAGAGCGAGAGTAAACTTCATGCCGTCTGTAAGCCTTACCGGCTTTGTTATCTGCGCGCCGTCGATAAACACATGATTTGACGAGTTCAGATCCTCCAGCCAGTATCCGTCCGGCTGAATGTGTATTTTCACATGTTTTCTGCTTACCGTCGGATTGTTTGTAACTGTAAAATCCGCTTCAATGGATTTTCCGATAATAAATCCGTCCTTGTCCACAACCGTCTCTTCCCCTGTGGAAACTCTTCGGATATACGCCTGAATCTTCATTTCCGGTGTCAGAACCACTGTGGGCGCGTCGCCGTCATATCCGTCCTGTCCGGATTTTACTGCTTCAATCCCCGGCTTTTTTTCCCTGACCGGCTGAACCGGTTTCCTGACAACAATGTTTTCCTGAAATCCGGCTTTCTTAATTTCAGGAATCTGCACGTTTTCCTTTTCTTCCCATCCTTTAAAATAATCTCTCATTTTTATTTCCCTCCTGTATCTATTGCAAAAAGGCAGGCCTTTCCGCCTGCCTCCTTTTTACTTCTTTTTGAAGTCAAAAAATCTGTCCTTCTTTGTCGGCGGTCTTTTTCTCTCAATTCTGTCCGATGCAGTCTCATACTCCCCGGCACCATTCAGCGGCGGAATGCCTTTGTGACGCTTTCTTAGCCAGAGAAGTGCGGCTCCCGCCAATATCACAATGCACCCTGCCAGCAGCTGGGAAACCGGAAGTCCGATCCCGGGCAGAAGAAGCTGGTCTGTACGGAGTCCTTCAATCCACACCCTGCCCAGCGCATAGCCGAAAATATAAAGAAGGAAAAGTTCACCTTCGTATTTTTTGTGTTTTCTGTACTGAAACAAAATAATAAGCAGAATACAGCACCATACGGATTCGTAGAGAAACGTCGGATGGGCCTGAATATAGCTCACCCCGTCGATTCGCTGAATATGTTCTCTCATCATCTCTGTCACATCGCCGGAACGCACCGCGTCAAGCGGCAGACGCATGGCAAAAAGCCCGTCCGTATATTCACCGAATGCCTCTCTGTTAAAAAAATTCCCCCAGCGGCCAAGCATCTGACCGTTAAGAATAGCCAGGGCTACCGTATCAAGAATCTGAAACGGAGACAGACGCTTGACGCGCGCAAGAACAAACGTCGCAATTACCGCGCCGATTACACCTCCATATATTGCCAGGCCGCCCTGTCTCAGATTAAAAATATCCAGGATGCTGTCTTTATAAAGATCCCAGGAAAAGATTACAAAATAAATTCTGGCTCCGGCGATTCCGGCAATTACACCGATAATCCCCATGTCCAGATAGTCGTCCGGATTCTGCCCTGTCCGTTTTGCCTCAGCCGTCGCAATGGCAAAACCGATCAGAATAGCCGCGCCGATTATAATGCCATAGTAGGCGATCTCAAATCCGAAAACGCTGACGGACTTTCCCACATGGTCCAGGTTGATTCCAAGGTTGGGAAAGCTGATATCATAATGCATTTCATCCAGCCCCCTTCTTCCAGTCTGTCTCAGAAAGCGCTATACATTAAACCGGAACAGCATAATATCGCCGTCCTGCACGACATAATCCTTTCCTTCCAGTCGGATCAGTCCTTTTTCTTTTGCCGCGGCATGAGATCCGCAGGCCATCAGGTCATCATAGCTTACAACTTCCGCGCGTATAAATCCCCGTTCAAAGTCCGAATGGATTTTTCCCGCAGCCTGAGGCGCTTTTGTGCCCCGCTTAATCGTCCACGCCCTGACTTCCGGCTCTCCCGCGGTCAGGTAGCTTATCAGTCCGAGGAGATGGTAGCTTGCTCTGATCAGCTTCTCAAGACCGGATTCCTCCAGTCCCAGATCATCCAGAAACATCTTTTTCTCGTCATCGTCCAGCTGAGAAATCTCTTCTTCTATCTCGGCGCACACTACAAACACTTCACAGTTTTCCTGCTCCGCGTATGCCCGCACTGCCTGAACTCCCGGATTGGCCGCCCCGTCGTCGGCCAGATCGTCTTCTGACACATTTGCCGCGAAAATCACAGGCTTTGCCGTGAGCAGATTATATTCATTCATCCATGCCGCTTCATCATCGTCATCAATCTCGATGGTTTTCGCCAGTTTATTATCCTCCAGATGAGCTTTCAGACGTTCCTGGAACGCATACTCCTTCGCCGCGCTCTTGTCGTTGCGTGAGAGCTTTACAGTCTTTGACATTCTTCGTTCCAGCACCTCCAGATCCGAAAAAATCAGTTCCAGGTTGATCGTCTCTATATCGCGCATGGGGTCAATACTTCCGTCCACATGTACGATATTGCTGTTTTCAAAGCATCTTACCACATGTACGATGGCGTCCACTTCCCGTATGTTGGCCAGAAACTGGTTGCCCAGTCCTTCTCCCTTGGAAGCGCCCTTTACCAGTCCTGCGATATCTACAAATTCAATCACTGCAGGAATTATTTTTTTTGTGTGGTACATCTCGCCCAGCACATTGAGCCGCTCATCCGGGACCGTCACCACGCCCACATTCGGGTCGATCGTACAGAACGGATAGTTGGCGGATTCCGCTCCTGCTTTTGTCAGTGAATTAAATAAAGTACTCTTCCCTACATTGGGAAGTCCAACAATTCCAAGTTTCATCTATGCAAATCTCCTCATTTTTGTATTTTATATTCTGTCTGCCGGTTTTTATTCAGTCTCTGGTTTCCATGAGAATTACCCGGCCGTAGGCGAAGGATATCTCCACCTGGTCCTCCTCAAATTCATTGCTTACGCAAAGACTGTCCGCCGGCTTCAGAAAATGATTTTTCAGCGGGTACTTCGCCCCTCTGATGTTAAGATCATCCACCGGAAGTTCCAGCGGAAAAAGGGAAAAGTAAGGACCGAAAGCCTCTTCTCTTTTCAGGGTAATCCCCTGGTCCAGCAGCCGGATCTGATTATGGCTGTCAAGGATCCGGGCGTTTGCCCCCGCCTCAAGAGCGATCTGAAGGCACTGTACATTTGCCCACAGATGATCAAGCCGGCTGCCTGTTCCTCCCACGATCCAGATTTCTTTTCTTCTCATGTCAAGACAGAGTCTGAGCGCGATCTCGGTGTCCGACGCGTCTTTTACGGGATTGAATTCCCGGATCGGGACATTCGTCTCTTCCCGGTAATATGTCACAAGCCGCTCCGGCGTACTGTCAAAATCTCCTACGATATAATCCGGCATAATACCATGGTCATACAGAAAAACAAGCCCTCTGTCCACACCGATAATGAATTCTGTTTCTTCGCTTTTCAAAATCGGAAGCACAAAATCTTCCTCGAGCATTCCGCCGCTTACAATCACAGTTCTTTTAGTCATAATTTCTTAATATCTCCATAAACCTTTCCGTGTTGTCTCTGACGTCGCCTTTATAAATCGCGGAGCCTGCCACAATTATGTTGGCTCCCGCGTCCAGCACTTTTGTCACGTTTGAATGATGGATGCCTCCGTCCACTTCAATATCTTTTTCCATTCCCCGCTCTCTGAGCATAGCTCTGAGCTTCTGTATTTTCTCGATTGAACCGGGAAGAAATGTCTGGCCGCCGAATCCCGGCACTACGCACATTACAAGAAACATGTCCGCCTGTTCCAGATACGGCTCCAGCGCCTCTACCGGCGTCTCCGGCTTGATTGACAGACCTGCTTTTACCCCCAGGCTGTGAATGCAGTCAATGTCTGCCTTAATATCTGTACAGGCCTCATAATGTATCGTAAGAATATCCGCTCCGCACTCTACAAATTCTTCCATAAGGCGCACCGGTTCCGTGACCATAAGATGCGCGTCAATTGTCTGCCCTGTCAGATTACGTATTGAAGAAAGTACAGGCATCCCGAAAGAAATGCTCGGGACAAACATCCCGTCCATAATATCAAAATGGATATACTGCGCTCCTCCCTTTTCAGTCTCAATAATCTGTTCTCCCAGTGTTTTAAAATCCGCGGAGAGTATCGACGGCGCCAGAATTTTTTTCATACCCTAATACCTCTTTCTTTCATTCAGTTCCTGGTACATATCCAGATAGTTTTTATATCTGATCCGATGAATCTGTCCCGACTCCACAGCCGCCGCCACAGCGCATCCCGGTTCGTGGACATGGCTGCAGCCGTTGAATCTGCATTTTCCTTCATAGGGCAGAAATTCGGGGAAACAATATTTTAATTTTTCCTTTTCTATATCATTTATATAAAGGGAACTGAATCCCGGGGTATCCATTATATACGAATTTTCGCCGAAAACTATCAGCTCTGAATGTCTTGTCGTATGACGTCCTCTGGAAATCTTCCTGCTGACTTCTCCGGTCTCCATTCTGATTTCCGACTGAAGCAGATTGATAAGAGACGACTTGCCCACACCGGACGGCCCGGCCAGGGCTGTTGTCTTTCCCTTCAGAAGACATTTCAGATTTTCAATATTTTTTTCCTCCCTGGCGCTTGTAAAGAGCACCGGATATCCGCAGCCGGCATAAATATCCTTCAGCCTGGCAATCTCAGGGCTTTCCGCGATATCCGTTTTATTAAAGCAAAGAACTGCCGGAATCTCTCTGTTTTCCATCATCACAAGGAAGCGGTCCAGCAGATTAAAATGCGGAGCCGGCTCAGTTACCGCAAACACGACAAGCGCCTGATCTATGTTTGCCACTGCCGGACGAATCAGTTCATTTTTTCTCGGAAGCAGCCTGACTATATTCCCCTTCCCTGCTGCTTCGTCGAGAATCTCGATTTCCGCGTCATCTCCCACGAGCGGCTTTATTCCGTCTCTTCGGAAGATTCCCTTTGCTTTACATTCATAAACACCGGATTCCGCTATATGAACATAGTAGAATCCGGCAATCCCTTTTACTATTTTTCCACGCATATAAGCACTATGTTCCTTTTTCTCTGTCCAGAGCAGGACGGACAGGATTACTCTGTCCGTCCTGCTCCGTCAGTTTTCAATATTCATTCATCTCGTCACTTTCAGAAACAGAGCCGCTGTCCGGGTCTTCCGGAAGCTCCGGCTCATCAGACGGTTCGGGTCCGACACTGACCCAGTATTTTATAACCGTCCCCTCTGTCACTCGTGTTCCCACACTGGAAGACTGCCGGCAGATCTGTCCCGCGCCGTACTCATCGCTGAAGCTTTCTCCTGCATATTCTCCGGTCAGTCCGTACTTTTCAAGCTCCCTCTTGGCCGTACTTTCATCCATTCCATGAATGTCAGGCACGTTCACAATCTTCGTCTCCGGTCCTTTGCTCACCACATAAGTTACTGTCGTTCCTTTTGACACCTCTGTGCCCGGATCCGTGCCCTGAGAAATAACATATCCTGCCTGTACTTCGTCGCTGTATTCTTCGCTGAAGCTTCCTGTCAGTCCTTCTGCGCTGAGAGCCGCCTCCGCGTCCGAAGAACTTTTTCCGCGAATATCCGGCACTGTCGCCGGCTCTGTTCCCAGACTTACGATGATCTCCACGTTGCTTCCTTCATCTACTTCCGTACCCTGATCCGGGCTGCAGGAGATTACTCTGCCTTCTTCGACTTCACTGCTGAACTGTGCTTCTCCTTTACTTACTTTCAGGCCTGCTTCCCGGAGCATCTGTTCCGCGCGGGACTCCTCTTCGCCTACGACCTGCGGTACTTTTACTGTTTTCGCCTCCTCACCCGTACTGAGAATCACTTCTATGGTAGTATGTTTCTCAACCGTCTCATCCGGTCCGGGCGTATGGCTCTTGATTTCTCCTGCCTTATATTCATTGGACGGCTCTTTGCCGGCAACAACAAGGCCGAGTCCTTTGTCCCTGAGTTCTTTTCTTGCTTCGTCCTCTGTCATACCTCTGAGGTCCGGCACTCTGACCACTTCTTCTTCATTCGACGTCCCGACTCCCGGTCCTCCGAAAAGTCCGGCTGTTGTTCCCACTAAAAACAGCACAAGAAGGGCGATCACTACTCCGGCGACAATCATCAGAATCTTCATGATCCTCTTTGTATCGGGATTTACATCTTTCCTTCTTCTCCGGCGTCTTGAATAATTCCGTCTGCTGTCCCTGTCATCCTCGTCGTCATCGTCATTATCGTCGTCGTCATAATCACTGTCTTCATCGTCGTCGTCATCATCGTCGTATTTTCTCCGCTGAAGCTGTCTTACTTCCTCCGGAGACATGACAACCGTCCTGTCAGTATCTGTCGGCGCCGCTCCGGACGTCACAAAGTTTCCATCCGGATCGACAAGGGACCGCTTCAGATCCTGGAGGAGGGACGCGCAGTCATGATATCTGCGCTCCGGGTTTTTCCTTGTACATTTCATGATAATGCACTCCAGGCTGTACGGGATATCCGGAACTTCCTCGGCCGGAGAAACCATCTCTTCCTGAAGGTGCTTCAATGCCACCGAAACGGTTGAATCCCCGTCAAAAGGCACATGCCCGGTAATCATCTCATACATGGTGATTCCGACGGAATATATGTCGCTTTTCTGGTCTACGACGCCTCCGCGCGCCTGTTCCGGAGATGTATAATGCACGGATCCCATAACACTTGTACTGATTGTCTGGGTCGCCGTAGTCGCTCTCGCGATTCCGAAATCCGTTACTTTTACTTTGCCTTCTTTGGAAATAATTATATTCTGAGGTTTAATGTCTCTGTGTACAATATGATGATCATGAGCCGCCTGAAGGCCCGTCACCATCTGAATCGAAATACTGACCGTCTCTTTTGCGGAGAGACGGCCTTTCTTTTCTATATAATCTTTAAGAGTAATACCTTCTACAAGTTCCATAACCATGTAGAACAGACCCCTGTCCTGTCCCACATCATAGACATTTACCACATTAGGATGCATCAGCCCGGCTGCGGCCTGGGCTTCGCTTACGAACTTCTGGATAAACACCTGATCACTGCGGTAATCGCTTTTTAATACCTTGATCGCCACGTAGCGGTTCAGCTTGTGATCCTTTCCTTTGTATACGTCGGCCATGCCGCCGGAGCCGATACGTTCCAGAATCTCGTATCTTTTTCCTAAGAAAACTCCTTCTTTAATCATAATGTACTCACCTCATCCGCAAACGGTTCTATCAGTACGACTCCGATGTTGTCAGTACCGCCGTTCTCCTTCGCCGCTGCTACAAGGGACTGTCCGGCCTCCACGATATCTCTTCCGCCCTGTACAATATGGAAAAGCTCTTCGTCTTCAACCATGTTGCTCAGGCCGTCGGTGCACATCAGAATTATATCCCCCTTTTTCAGGCGGTGCTCATAAAAATCAACATCCACATCCGCCTTCGCGCCGATTGCCCTTGTAATAATATTTTTATCCGGGTGATGTTTTGCCTCTTCCGGCTTGATGCCGCCAAGCCGCACCATCTCTTCTACCAGGGAATGATCTTTTGAAAGCTGCTGAATCCCCTGATTAATCAGATATAAACGGCTGTCTCCCACATTGGCAAAATACATCATCTGATTGATAATGGTAGCCGCCACGACTGTGGTTCCCATCCCCTTCAGATGAACATCCCGGGACGCTTCTTTTATAATCTCTTTGTTGGCAGTCTTTATCGCTCCGACGAGAACTTTTTCCACGTCCTCACCTTCACTTTTACTCAACTCTCTCTGCATTACTTCCACAGTATACTTTGAGGCGTAGTCTCCTGCCTGATGACCGCCCATTCCATCCGCCACTACAAACAGATTCCGAAGGATTCCCAGCGGTTTATCTGTGGTATAGACATAGTCCTGATTCACCTGGCGAACCATTCCCACGTCTGTTATTGAAAATGTCTTCATAGCCTCCTCCTTCTGAGCTGTCCGCAGGCCCCGTCAATATCAGAGCCCATTTCCCTTCTTATAGTAACATTTATTCCGCTTTTTTCAAGGTTATTTTTGAAATTCAGGGCATTTTCCCTGCTTGGTCTGATGAAACTGCGCTCTTTTACAGGGTTGACCGGAATAAGGTTCAGATGACAGTTCCGGTGTTTCAGAAGAGCCGCAAGTTCTGCCGCGTCCTCCGGCGTGTCATTGACTCCATGGACAAGGCTGTATTCAAAAGTCACCCGCCGCCCCGTCTTTTCAAAATAGGCGTCGCAGGCTGAAAGTACCTGGGACAGTTCATATTTATTCGCAATCGGCATCAGCTTCCTGCGTTTTTCCTGAGTCGCGCCGTGCAGGGAAAGCGCCAGCGTAATCTGCAGTTTTTCTTCCGCAAGTTCAAGCATTTTGGGCACAATGCCGCAGGTGGAAACCGTCACGTTTCTCTGACTGATATGCAGTCCGTGCTCTTCTGTCAGAATATGTATGAATCTGAGAAGATTATCATAATTATCCAGCGGTTCACCGGTTCCCATCACTACTACATTGGACACCCGTTCCCCTGTAATTTTCTGAATCTGATAAATCTGCCTGAGCATCTCGGAAGCGGTCAGATTGCGGTTCAGCCCTCCGATGGTGGAGGCGCAGAAAACACATCCCATCCTGCACCCTGCCTGTGAAGAAATGCACACGGAATTTCCATGTTTATATTTCATAAGAACGCTCTCCACCATATTTCCGTCATACAGGCGGAACAGGAATTTATTCGTGCCGTCTATGGCGGATATCTGCCGTTCTTCCAGTTCGGCGGGCAGGATCTCATACTCCTGCTCCAGCTTTTCCCGCAGACTTTTAGACAGATTGGTCATCTCCGCGAAACTGCCGCAGAGCTTTGCATGCAGCCAGTCGTATATCTGGCCCGCCCGAAAAGGCTTTTCCCCGGCGGACGAAAGCTCCCTGCGAAGTTCTTCATATGTAAAAGAACAGATATCTTTTTTCATGCTCTGTCCTCCTGTCTTTTCAGTCTGGCGATAAAAAAGCCGTCGCTTTTATGAATTCCCGGAAGAAGCTGCAGGCATCCGGGCTCCGTACAGGCGTCCTGAAGCTCCGGACAGAGCCGGTTTCTTATATCTTCGGCTCTGAACTGCGGATATTCTTTCAAAAACCACTGTACATTCTCTTTATTTTCAGCCGGGCTTACCGTACAGGTGCTGTACATGAGAACACCTCCCGGCTTTACGTAAGCCTGGGCACAGCTTAAAATCTTTCTCTGAAGAGCGGCCAGCTCCCGGATATCTTCCGGAGTTACACGGTATTTCAGATCCGGCTTTTTCCCCATCACGCCCAGACCGGAACAGGGCAGATCAGCCAGCACAATATCCGCCTTTCCGGTCAGTTCCGGCTCCGGAACAGAAGCGTCTCTGCGGACCGCCCTCACATTTGTCAGCCCGGATCTTTCTATATTTTCCCGGATCAGTTCTGTTTTATATTCCGTCAGATCCCCGGCCTCCACCAGGCCTGTGTTTTCCGGATTTTCCGAATTCCCGGCGGCAAGCACAAGCTTTTCCGCCACGTGCAGGGCCTTTCCTCCCGGCGCGGCGCACACATCAAGTACATAAGCTCCTGCCGGGGGATCTGCAAGCTCTCCCGCAAGCATAGAGCTTACATCCTGTACGGCAAAAAGTCCTTCCCGGAATGTTTCAAGCCCCTCCAGATAATCGAATCCTGATATACAAAGGGCATAGGGCAGATAAGGATGAAGTTCGGACTTAACCCCCTCTTCCTGCAGACGTCTTCTCAGTTCTTCCACGGAAACACGGCTCTGACAGCAGCGTATTGTCAGAGGATGTTCCTCCTGCATGGCCCGGAGCATAATCTCCGTTTTTTTCTCACCATACTCCTGTTCCCACAGTTCCAGAATCCATTCTGGGCAGGAATACCGGACCGACATTTCTTTTTTCCGGTCAGCCGGATACGCCAGATCCGGCAGTTCCCTCGCCACTGTCCTGAGCACGCCGTTTACATATCCTTTCAGGCCGGCGAAGCCTTTTCCCGCAGCCAGCTTCACCGCCTCGCTGCAGACCGCCCGGTCCGGCACGCTGTCCATATATTTCAGCTGATATACGGAGCTTCTTAATATTCCCCGGATAACCGGCTTCATTTTCTTTACTTTTACTTTGGAAAACTGATCCAGAATATAGTCGATCTCAATCAGATGTTCCAGCGTTCCCTCCGTTACCCGGGTAATAAACGCCCGTTCTCTCTTTTCAAGATACTGATATCTGGCCAGCACATCCCGGAGAATCTGATGGCTGTAAGCGCCTCTGTCTGTCACTTCCATCAGAACCGCCAGTACAATTTCCCTTTCATTTACTGATTTAGTCATTCCTTCTTCTTCCTCCTGTCAGGATCAGCAGACGCAGAAGCTGCAGGATGGCCGACGCAGCTCCTGCCACATAAGTCAGCGCCGCAGCGCGAAGCACCTTTTTCACAGAGGAAAGTTCATCCGGATAAAGCATACCGGATGCCCCGAGTACGTCCACAGCCCTCCTGGAAGCATTGAATTCCACCGGAAGAGTGACAAGCTGAAAAAGTACTGCCGCGCAAAACAGCAGAATTCCGAGATTAATCAGAAAAACCGACGTTTCCCCGGTAATCAGAAGCCCGATCAGAATAAGAGGCCATGCCATCGCCGAGCCGAAATTTGCCACAGGTACAAGAGCTCCCCTTATGGCCAGCGGCGCGTATCCCCTGGCGTGCTGCACCGCATGTCCGCATTCATGAGCCGCCACACCCACAGCCGCCACCGAAGACGACTGATAAACCGTATCCGAAAGTCCCAGTGTTTTATTGCCGGGATT
This sequence comes from uncultured Mediterraneibacter sp., assembly GCA_944381125.1. Taxonomy (GTDB): domain Bacteria; phylum Bacillota; class Clostridia; order Lachnospirales; family Lachnospiraceae; genus Mediterraneibacter. Next base: position 18,902 of record CALWKB010000046.1, read on the forward strand.
GTAATGATCCGTAAGATTTCCCGGAATATGAACCACCCGTACGTCATAAATACCGTTTCTTCTGAGAATCTCCTCCGCCGCTTCCTTTCCGGTCAGGCGCAGTCTGCTCTGCACTGCGGAATACTTTGCGAATACCTGCTTCACTCTGGCGGACGCCGCCAGACAGATCAGGATGCCGATCAGTACAAGAATATAAGTCCAGTCATAATAATAATAAAACATCAATCTGCCTCCGTTATGATTCCTGTGTTAATACGGTTCCCTCCTCAAGAGCATATCCTCTTAAAAATGCTCCGCTCTCCATTCTTTTCTTTCCCGGAATCTGCAGTTCATATACGTGCAGAACTCCATTTCCCGTCTGTACGGTAAACCGTTCCTTCTCCACTTTTATTACAGTCCCCGGAACGCTCTCACCGCATCCTTCTCCTTCCGCCCTGGCGCGCCAGATCTTCATTGTCTTCCCCTGCCAGTGTGTGTAGGCGCTGGGCCATGAATTGAGTCCCCGTACCAGACGTTCGATATTTACAGCCGGCCGGCTCCAGTCAATATTTCCCATTTCTTTGTCAAGCATTCTCGCGTACGCAGTGGGAGAATCGCCCTGTTTTTCAAATACGGCCGTATGGTTTTCCAGCGCTTTCAGCGTTTCCACGCACAGTCTGGCTCCTGCCGCAGCCAGCTTGTCATGTAAGCTCTCTCCGGTCTCGTCCTCAGCGACAGGCACTTCCGCCTTCTGAATCATGTCTCCTGTATCAAGCCCTTCGTCCATCTGCATCGTCGTAACGCCGGTTACTTTTTCTCCCTCCAGAATCGCCCACTGCACAGGCGCCGCTCCCCGGTATTTCGGCAGCAGGGAGGCGTGTACGTTCACACATCCGTAAGGCGTCAGTTCAAGGATGCTTTTTGGCAGGATCTGCCCGAAAGCGATAACTACACATATATCCGCATGATATTTTTTCAGTTCATCCACACACTCGGGATTCCTTATTTTTTCCGGCTGATAAACCGGAATTCCATGTCTTAAAGCCGCTGCTTTTACCGGAGTCGGCTGCATTTCTTTTCCTCTTCCTTTCGGCTTATCCGGCTGGGTCACTGCAAGACATACGTCGTGCCCCGCCTCCACAAGGGCTTCCAGCGTTCCCACGGAGAAATCGGGTGTTCCCATAAAAATAATTCTCATCCTTTATTCCTCCGTTTCATCTTCCTGCTCATATGTCACATCATGGAGCCCGTCTTCCGTTTTATTTACGTACAGTTCCCCGTGCAGATGATCGATCTCATGGCAGAACGCGCGCGCAAGCAGCCCTTCTCCTTCTGTCTCGAAAAGCTCCATGTCCTGATTGAGCGCCCTCACTCTGACATGATCCGGGCGGGTAACATTTCCCCACTTTCCGGGCACGCTTAAGCAGCCTTCCTCCCCTGTCTGCTCTCCGGATGTCTCCACAATCTCCGGATTGATCAGGACAATGGGCCCTTCCCCCACATCGATGACCACGATCTGCCTGAGAACTCCTACCTGAGGCGCCGCAAGCCCCACACCGTTCTTTTCATACATGGTTTCCAGCATGTCTGCGATCAGCAGTTTTGTCCGGAACGTCATTTTTGTGACCTTTTTACACTGCTTTGTAAGTATGTCGTCTCCTATTTCTCTGATTTCTCTGATTGCCATATTTTTTCCTCCAAATATTTCCCCGCGGCGGGTTTTCCGCCGGCCGTCTCTCCTCTGCCTGTAAGTTCCGGACCGGCTGCCGCGGCTTTTAATACCCTTACATCGGATTAAAGTCAAACTGGATTCTCATTTTATCAAATCCCGAGTTAATTTCAATATATTTTTCCATCAGGTCCTTGATCTTTACAAGCAGGTCATACCGCGGAGATTTCAGATAAATCACCCGCCGGTACACGTCCCGGATCTTATCGATGCCGGGGCTCGCCGGACCGATGACCTGAAGGGAGCTGCCGCCTTTTATATGAAGTACGTATTCTTTCAGGTAATGGCAGCCTTTCTCCAGCAGCTCCTCATCCTCACAGGACACAAAGACCGCTGTCAGATTCTCTGCCGGAGGATAGCCCATCAATTCACGGCAGGCGATCTCCTGTTCATAAAACTGCTCATAATCCTGCGCCGCCGCAGCCTTTATGGCATAATTTTCCGGGTCATAAGTCTGAATCACCACATCACCCGGCCGTTCTCCCCTTCCGGCGCGTCCCGCCGCCTGTGTCAGAAGCTGGAATGTGCGTTCTCCGGAGCGGTAATCATCCGCATACAGAGAAAGATCCGCCGCCAGCACTCCTACAAGGGTCACATTCGGGAAATCATGTCCTTTTACAATCATCTGCGTCCCGACAAGAATGTCCGCTTCCTCGTTGGCAAAAGCCTCCAGAATCTTCTCATGGGCGTCTTTATGCCTGGTGCTGTCCATATCCATCCGAAGCACTTTTGCTCCCGGGAACCGTTTTCTGACCAGTTCTTCAATCTGCTGTGTCCCTGCCCGGAATTCTCCGATATACGGAGATCCGCACTCCGGACAGCAGGTGACTTTCATCCGCTCATAGCCGCAGTAATGACATACCATCCTGCCTCCCCGGTGGACGGACAGAGCTACGTTGCAGTGCGGACACTTTACCGCCTGTCCGCACTCTCTGCAGGAGATAAATCCGGAGTACCCTCTTCTGTTGAGAAAAAGCATGATCTGCTCTTTCTTCTCCAGCCGGTCTTCCATCAGTTTCTGAAGCTCCCGGCTCAGGATCGACCGGTTTCCGTCTCTGAGTTCCGCCCTGAGATCCGCGATACGGACACGTGCCATGCTCTGCATCCTGGAGCGTCTTTTCATAGTAAGGAGTTCATATTCTCCTTTCCGCGCCCGGTACATAGCTTCCATGGAAGGGGTCGCGCTTCCCAGAACCACGCCGGCTCCTTCCAGTTCCGCCCGCTTAACAGCGGTTTCCCTGGCGTGATAGCGGGGCGCCTGCTCGCTTTTATAAGCGGGCTCATGCTCCTCGTCAATAACAATCAGCCCCAGATCCGGAAATGGAGTAAAAAGGGCGGATCTTGGGCCGATCATCACATCCACCTCTCCCGCCTTTGCGCGCATCATCTGATCATAGCGCTCTCCCGCCGACAGACGGGAATTCATAATCGACACCCTCTGCCCGAAATAACGGTAAAACCTTATTACCGTCTGATAGGTCAGAGCAATCTCCGGGATCAGTACGATGGCCTGTTTTCCGCTTTTCACTACCTGCCGGATCATTTCCATATATACTTCTGTCTTTCCGCTTCCGGTGACGCCGTAAAGCAGATAAATCTTACGTTTTCCCGCCGTAAAGTCCCGCTCAAACCGTTCAAAAACCGCCTGCTGTTCCGGCGTAAATATAATTTCCGGCGCTTCCCTGCCGTCCGCCCTGACCGGATTGCGGAATACCTGCTCCGACTCCAGCGCAAGCACGCCCTGTTCTTCCAGCGCCCGGATTACCGGAAGGGTAATATGAAGTTTTTTTACAGCCAGTTCATACTCCAGCACCGGCTGATCCAGAAGCGCGGCCAGCAGTCTGGCTCTTGCCTTCTGATTCTTTTCCAGATAAAAATCCAGCTTTTCTCTGCCGTCTTCTTCTTTTAGCAGAAGCCGCAGATATTTCTTCACTCTGGCATTTTCCTTTTGCTTAATGGGCAGCACTGTTTTCAGAGCCTGGATCATAGTGCCCCCGTAGTTTTCTTTCATCCAGGCGGCAAGAGCGATCAGCTTTGCCTCAATCTCCACGCTGTCTCTGGATATGTCCGTAATCTCTTTTACTTTTGAGAGATCATAGCTGCAGCTGTCCGTGATTCCCGTAACATATCCCTTTATCGGGCGGTTTCCTTTTCCGAAGGGAACAATCACTTCCATTCCCGGCTCCAGCTCAGCCTCCAGACTGTCGGGGATTCTGTACTGGAAGATTTTATCCAGTTTTTCATGTTTTATATCTATGATAATATCCGCAAACACATTCCCACCTGTCTTTTTTATTATAACCGGCTCTGTGCCCCTTCTTCCTTCAGTTCATCCAGGATCTCGGCGATCAGCACTCTTTCATCCATAGGATGTTTGACGCCTCTGATCTCCTGGTAGTCTTCATGGCCTTTTCCTGCAAGTACGATTACGTCTCCCGGCTGTCCGTTGGCGATGGCGTACCTGATGGCCTCTTTCCGGTCGCAGATTTCCACATATTTTCCGTCTGTCCTGCCGATTCCGGTCTTGATATCGTCTATAATGTCCTGCGGCTCCTCAAATCTGGGATTGTCAGACGTAATAATAGTCAGGTCCGCAAGTCTTCCGGACACTTCACCCATCTCATATCTTCTGTCTCTGGAGCGGTTTCCGCCGCATCCGAACAGGCAGACGAGACGCTTCGGATTGTATTCTTTCAGCGTAGTCAGCAGGCTTTCGAGGCTCATGGCGTTATGAGCATAATCAATCATCAGGGTAAATTCGTCGGACACCCTGACCATCTCAATTCTGCCCTTTACTTTTGCCTTCTTCAGCGCATTCTTTATTCTTTCTTCCGGCACCTGGAAATGACGGCAGACAGCAATAGCAGTCAGAGAATTATATACGCTGAATTTTCCGGGGATGTCAATCTCCACGTCAAAATCCATAAGGCCGGATACGTGATACGCCACGCCCAGATACCCGGGCCGGGATACAAGCCTTACATTTTCCGCGCGCAGATCGGCATTTTCCGAGAAACCGAATGTCTCCACTTTGCATGTGGCGTTTTTAAATACATCTTTAAAATATTTATCGTCCACATTTGCAATTCCCAGTCTGCACTGACGGAAGAGCAGTCCCTTGCAGCGCTTATAATCCTCAAAATCCTTATGTTCGTTCGGACCGATGTGATCTTTTCCCAGATTTGTGAAAATACCGATCTCAAACAAAATCCCGGCTGTCCGGTGAAGCATCAGGCCCTGGGAAGACACTTCCATCACCACGCAGTCGCACCCTTCTTTTACCATCTCCGCGAAGTATTTCTGAATCGTGTAGGACTCCGGCGTGGTATTTGACGCCGGAATATGCTTCTCACCGATAATCGCCTCGATTGTTCCGATCAGGCCGACTTTGTGCCCGACCCCTTCCAGAATCGACCGGATCATATAGGTCGTTGTAGTCTTCCCTTTTGTCCCGGTGATCCCGATAATTTTCATCTTGTCTGCCGGATAACCGAAGTATGCCGCGGACATCAGCGCAAGAGCGTACCTTGTATCTTTTACGCAGATCACTGTCACATCTTCCGGAACGTCCACCTCATGCTCCACCACAAGGGCCGCGGCGCCTTTTGCCGCCACATCCGCGGCATAGACATGCCCGTCAGAGACCGCTCCGCTGATGCATACAAATACGGAACCTTTCTCTGCCTTTCTAGAGTCATTAATCAGCGTTGTTATTTCGATCTGATCACTTCCCTGGAGAACTTCATAATCGAGCCGCTCCAACAATTTATCTAATCTCACAATACAGCCTCCTTAAAGAAAAATACTGTGCAGGCATACGCATGCACAGCCGTTGTTATAAGAATACCACAATCATTCCTTCTTGCAAAGACCACAAGCCGCAACAGATTTCTGTGTTCAGCGCCCGCAGCCGGGTTCTGAATCACGCCGTCGTCTCTCTCCTTATGAGGATCGGCGGGATCAC
>CALWKB010000047.1 GCA_944381125.1 uncultured Mediterraneibacter sp.
AAACTTTCTCCTGTGCTTGCCATGTACAGAGCAAAGACATTTGACGAGGCGATCGCGAAAGCAGAACAGCTTGTTGCGGACGGCGGATACGGGCATACCTCATCCCTTTATATTCACCCGGCGGAGAAAGAAAAAATCGCGAAACACGCTGCGGCAATGAAGACGTGCCGTGTTCTGATTAACACGCCCTCCTCCCACGGCGGCATCGGAGATCTTTATAATTTCAGGCTCGCTCCGTCTCTTACTCTCGGATGCGGTTCATGGGGAGGAAACTCTGTATCGGAAAATGTCGGAGTAAAGCACCTTCTGAATATCAAAACGGTCGCTGAGAGGAGAGAGAATATGCTGTGGTTCAGAACACCTGAAAAAGTATACTTTAAGAAAGGCTGCACACCGGTTGCTCTTGCAGAGCTCGGAAATGTAATGCACAAGAAGAAAGCCTTCATAGTAACGGATACGTTCCTTTACAAAAACGGATATGCAGAGCCGATTGAAAAGAAACTGGACGAGATGGGCATTCAGCATACCTGCTTCTACGATGTGGCTCCGGATCCCACGCTGCAGTGCGCGCAGGAAGGAGTAAGACAGATGACGTCCTTTGAGCCGGATACTATTATCGCTCTTGGCGGCGGTTCTGCTATGGACGCGGCAAAGATCATGTGGCTGATGTACGAACATCCGGAGGCTGATTTTGAAGACATGGCCATGGATTTCATGGATATCCGCAAGAGAGTATATACTTTCCCGAAGATGGGAGAAAAAGCATATTTCGTAGCGATTCCCACTTCTTCAGGAACAGGCTCTGAGGTGACGCCGTTTGCGATCATTACAGACGCCGAGACCGGCGTGAAATGGCCGATTGCAGATTATGAACTTCTTCCCAATATGGCGATCGTAGATGTGGATAATGCGATGACAGCGCCGAAAGGACTGACAAGCGCATCCGGAATCGACGTTATGACACACGCAATTGAGGCGTATGTATCAATCATGGCAACGGATTTTACAGACGGACTCGCAATGAAAGCGGTAAAGATGGTATTTGAGAATCTTCCATCCGCATATGAAAACGGAGCAAATGATCCGAAAGCCCGCGAGGCGATGCACAATGCTTCCTGCATGGCGGGAATGGCGTTTGCCAATGCATTTCTCGGCGTAAACCATTCCATGGCGCACAAACTGGGAGCTTTCCATCATCTGCCCCATGGCGTGGCAAATGCGGTAATTCTTACGGAAGTTATGAGATATAATGCCGCAGAAGTGCCGACAAAGATGGGAACATTTTCTCAGTATCAGTATCCCCACGCCCTGGCAAGATACGCGGAGCTCGGAAGGTATGCGGGCTGTGCAGGAAATACAGACGAGGAAGTATTTGAGAATTTCATTGCGAAACTGGAAGACCTGAAAGAGAAGATCGGCATCAGAAAGACAATCAAAGATTACGGTATTGATGAGAAATATTTCCTCGAAACTCTGGATGAAATGAGTGAACAGGCGTTCAACGATCAGTGTACGGCTGCAAACCCGAGATATCCGTTGATTAAAGAAATCAGGGAAATCTATCTGAAATGCTACTATGGGAAATAGAAATCAGAAGGAGGAAATGATCCATGAAACTGGAAGAAAAAAATATAATTGTAAGACGGCCTTACAAAACCGTATACAGATGTGACGACAGTATCGTGAAGGTGTTCGAAAAAACGCATCCGAAGTCAGACGTATTTAATGAAGCGCTGATAACGGCCCGCATTGAAGAGACGGGACTGGACATACCGAAGGTAAAAGAAGTCGTGCAGATTGACGGGAAATGGGCGATTTCGATTGAGTATAAAGAGGGGAAAACGCTGGAAGAACTGATGAATTCAGATCCGGAAAATCTTGCCGGATATATGGAGAAATTTGTGGATCTTCAGCTGGAGATTAACAGACAGACATCTCCGCTTCTGAAGGGCATGAAAGATAAAATGAGCCGTCAGATCAACGGTCTCAAAGAGCTTGACGCGACGACCCGTTATGAGCTGCTGACCCGTCTGGAAAGCATGCCGAAGCATTATAAAGTGTGTCACGGAGATTTTAATCCCAGCAATGTTATTGTAGGAACAGACGGGAAGATGACAGTTGTTGACTGGGCCCATGCCACTCAGGGAAATGCGGGCGCGGACGCGGCAATGACATATCTGCTCTTCGCGCTCAAAGATCAGAGTACTGCTGATCTTTATATGAATCTGTTCTGTAAAAAGAGCGATACGGCAAAACAATATGTGCAGCAGTGGCTTCCACTGGTAGCCGCCGCACAGTTGTCAAAGAATAATGAATTGCACAAAGAATTTCTGATGAGATGGATCGACGTAATTGACTATCAGTAAAATAAAACCCGGAAGAATGCCGCCTGAGTCGGCTTCTTCCGGGTTTTGTCATGCCCGCGGAAATCTTTATGGAGCTGTTACCAGCTCTGGAAAAATGTATTATCTCCGATGGTTATTCCGTCTCTGTTGGTAGAGGGCGCATACAGGAAAAAGTAGCAGTGGGAAACTGCCGCCAGCCTCTTTCCGTTGACTGCGTCTTCTGTTACCTGGCGGGCCAGCTGAGTGGGACCTCTGTTGAGCGCGGAATCAAGACGGCCTGTCCAGGTCGGCTCAAACTGACCTTTCGCGTAAATAACCCCTCTGATCGTGTTTGGAAATCTGGGGTCTTCCACACGGTTCATAATTACGGTGGCTACCGCCAGCATGGAAGTGTAGTCATGGATGGCTTCACAGTCCAGAAGCGCAGCCATGAGCGTAATCTCGTCGACAGAGGCGTCGATTGTGCCGCCGGTGGTTGTTCCTCCTGAAACAGA
>CALWKB010000048.1 GCA_944381125.1 uncultured Mediterraneibacter sp.
TGCCTGTTCCGTCAGCGATGGACTCCATGATCGGAACGAATACCTGGAGCGGTACGAAGCCGTCTTCCAGTGCCTCCGGGATCAGTTCAAATGTCACGTAATCCGGATAGTCCGTGCCGAAGGAATCACTGATGCGGTTTCCATCCGAATCCGTCTGGTAGGAATCAATGGTCACGTCCGCAAGGTCTCCCTGGGGTACGCCGTACTGGTTCGTGGTGTAGCCGGTCAGGAAATACTGCAGGTCTTTTAAGTAACCGTACTGTCCGGCATACTTAAGACCGTTAAAGTTCATAGTGATATAGTATTTCCCGTCTTTCACTGTCAGCTTGACCGTATGGTTGATAGCATTGTTAGACATGGACTCTGTGGATTTGTCCGTCTTCACCATCTCTCCGTAGATAGAATATATGCCGTCGGCGAGACTGTCCTTGTCAAGATCTTCATTACTTAATTCCACAAGCTCACTGATCGCACTTTGCAGATTGCTTACCTGCTTGTCAACCATATCCTGCGATGCGCTCGCATTGTCATATACATCCTGAGCCTTTTCTATTGCGCTCTTTAGACTGCTCAGCGACGATTCGGTATATACGTCCGTCTTTGACAGATAGCTCTCTGCCTCTGCAATAACCTCCTGAAGCTCTGTCTTGTCTACAGTCTCCTTGCTTATCAGGGCGTTCAGCGCAGAATTCAAAGCCACCTTTGCGGAATTCACATCGCTTTCCGTCGCTTTTGCATTGTTCATAACGGATTCAGCCGTTGTGATAGCCGCGTTCAATACCGCGAGACTTCCATCGGTATAAGCGTCCGTCTTTGCATATTCGCCTTTCGCACGTTCAAGCAGTGCGCTGAGTTCGGACTTATCCACGATGCGCAGTCCGTCCATTGCCGCCTGCAGTTTCTCGGTCTGAGCCTGTATCTGTGCATTCGTCAGCTCCTCCTTGGACAGCATGTCTTTTGTATCCGCTATCGCCTGTTCCAGAGCCTCTCTTGTTACCTCTGTATAAACAACATCTTCTTTATTTAAGAGATTTTCCGCTTCCGCAAGCAGCGCGCTCAGCGCCTCGGTATCAACCGTTTTTGTTTCAACGGCGTCCATTGCCGCCTGCAAAGCCTTTGCCTGGAGGTCTATTTCCGCCTGAGTTGCGTTCATATCGGAATATACTTCGTAAGCGGATTCATAGGCAGTCGTCAGAGCATTCCAGACTTCATTCGATATGTCCGCCTGTTCCATGTTCTGCACTTCCGCAAACAGAGCCTCGATAATGCTGTTGTCGCGTTCAACGCCGCTTATCTGCTTGATATTCGCCCAGTCGATCACCATTCTGGCAACCTTCGTTCCCTGTCCTTCTCCGATGCTTTCCATGACGGGAACATAAACCTCTACATAAAAGTTATTGTCGTTCAGGTTGATCGGTATCGATAATGTCTTGGGATACCATTCTCCGTTTGTATTCGCATCGTAATACTCCGAAGACTTATCGTTAAACAGGTCGTATACGTCGGTGTACTCCTCGAGTACCGTCGCATCAGATACCTCGTATTTTACGGGGTAGTTATACTGGTTATACTCGACGCTATCCATGTCTACTTTTTTCAGCTTGTAAAGGTACCCTTCCATACCCGCAAAAGTCATAGACTGGAAGTTCATCTCCAGCGTTACCGTTCCGTCTTCCGCTACTCTTACGATTCCTTTAGGATTCAAAGCCGCATTTCCCATAGACGGTTCATCTGAGGTGGCGTTCTGAAGTCCTATCGTCACTTCATATGCTCCAGGATAAATCTGCGGATAATCTTCAAACAAACCGCTTGTCCTGTTTGTCAACACCAATGCCTGATATGCTGAGTTTAAAAGTTCCGCCTGTTTTTCCACTTCTTCCTGTGTCGCATTTACATCCTCTGCTGTTTTAGAGGCAGAAACGATCGCCGCCTGAAAAGCAGCCCAGCTCTTTTCCGTATAGGTGTTGTCTTCGTTTGTCTTTGTTTTTGCATCTGCGATATAAGAATTAAGCGTATCCTTATTTACCGCATCATCCAGACGCTTAAGATTCTTGATCGCATCATTTATCGCTGTGATCTGCGTTTTGATGCTGTCAACGGAAGCCGAAGCATCGTCCAGAAGCTTCTCTCCGTCTTCCAAAGCCTCTGTCAGCACTGCAAAACTGCTCTCCTCATAATTTGAAGCAAGATAGTTCTGACGTGTATCGGATATAAGCTGCTCAAGTTCCTTTCTTGCGGCCACCTCCTCAGTCATGACAAGCCCTTCCGTTGCTGAAACGATTCCGTCTATCGCACTCTGCACCTCATCGGGGAATGCCGCCTGATATGCTAATACATCTTCCGCAGATTCGATCATAGCCTGCAAAGCTTTCCACGTCTCTTCCGTATAGTCAGATTCTGTAAGCTTTTTAGCTGCATCGACAGCAGACTTCAGCGCCTGGACATCCGAATCCTTCTTCACCACATTCGCCAAGTCGAGTTTCAGTACCGCAGCGCCGCCAGAACCTCCAACCATAGTCAGCGTTCTGTGTGTTCCTACATTCGCAGGAAGCGTGAAACTGTAAATTTTTCCACCATCTTCTGTATCTTCCGAAGAAGCGGCTGCATAACTCAAACCGCTCTGAAACATGATGGAAGTAATTTCTTTCGTGTACAGATATACCGTAATCTTACCGTCGCCGTCTGCATACAGGCGCGCCGATTCTATATTATTCGACATATTTGAGGCATTTCCCATCAAATCCTCGTATGACGCCTGTACCTCGTATACGCCTTCATCCAAATTCACGGCAGACGAAACAGGTATCAAAGCATCGTACACCATTTTTACATATGTATATGCCGTTTGTGCACTTGATTCTGTAACATTCTTGTACTGCTCCAGTGTGCTTTCGAGATTGTACCAGCTCTCTGCAGTATAAACAGTTTTATCCAGACTTTCGATTTCTGCTTTCAGAGCATTAAACTGATCTAAAGCAGTAGGTTCTTTTAAGCCAGCAATCGCATCAGAAACAGCCTTGTCCAGCTCGACAACTCTCTCGTCAGTCAGGCTTTCCTCATTCTTCAAAGCGTCTTCAGCATTTTTTACAGCAGTATCGAGAACAGCCCATGTTGCGTCGCTGTATCCGCTCTTCTCATATTTTCCTGCTTTATCGATTGCTACCTGAAGCACCGTTGCGTCATGCTTTGCCGTCGGATATTCCATGACTGACTCTAAGCCGTTTAATTCCATCTTGGCAATGCGCGCTCCTTTTCCCGAACCTGGCTCATAATTACTCAGGTCATCCATTATCGGAACAACAAATTTCAGATAAACTGCATCGTCCCTGTCCGCCGACTCGGGCAGTGTCAGTCCTACCGTCTTCGGATAATACAAATCGTATTCCACATTATATCCATCAACATCCAGGCTTCCGTTCTCCGTCGTATGGTATCCGTAGTATTCCAATTCTTCCCAGTCGTTAAGTACCGCAGCCGCCGTACTGCTGTCCGCTTCATTATTAGCAACATATATACCGCTTGTATATCCGAAAGATGTCGCTATCTGTATTCCTTGAAGTTCAAAATACAGTTTCTTCGTTTTCCCGTCATCAGAAACAACGAGATATGCGTAATCATTATTGACCGCCGCGTTCGCCATTGAAATCTCGGTGGAATTATTCTGCTGCCAGAGTGTCGCCGAAACCTTATATATTCCGTCTGCCAAAGAGCTGAGATCTACTTTCACATTTTTACGGACAACGCAGTATGTCTGGTTTGTAAACGACGTATTCAGTTTGATATAACCATCTTCTACTTTTACCGAGGCTCCTTTTAATTCAGTCGCTTTCTGCGCATAAGTGATGAGCCCTGTATCTACCATATAATAAAGGTCTACTTCATCCTCGTTCCATCCAACGGGTATCGGAAATTTGAGCTCCACATTTTTGGCAGGCTCATATTCTTCGCCGTCTGCCGTCAGCTTAATATCATAAATTTCCGCATCTGCCGCCTGCGCCCACTGCGCCAATGCGCTGAGCGCAGTAAGGTAATCGCTGCCTTCTTCCATATCTTCTGCCATCTTATTTACGGAAAACGTGCAGGAATCCCCTATCGTATAATTGTCCGACGTAAGCGTAACGCCGTTTTCTGTTTTCACGACTTCTTCTTTTGCTTTGCTGTGAATACGGACAGTCGCCCCGTAAGTCTCGTTGCCTATTTTCAGCTCGATTTTCTTTCCGAATACAACTTCTCTTATATCTGAAAACTCAAGAGAAAACGCTCCGTCTTTATTCAGCAGATTTTCCGAATATGTTGACAGATACCAATTGTTTTCCTCATCGTATTCCCGCGGATACGCATACTTATATTCTCCCCATGTCAAAGTGTCAGCTGTGGGATAGGGGGAATACTCTCCCAAATCTTTTATTACTGTTAATTCCCTGACGCTGAGTTCTTCATCTGAATTTCCCAGTGTGACCGTGGCACTGACTTTACCGTCATTTACCGTCGCCGAAGCACCCGTTATCATAGAGCTTGTTTCCGTCGACAATGAATGGTTGTATAACCATCCTGTACCTTGAGCATGTTTATATATTCTGGCAAACTCAGCTCCAATACTCTGATAATTTTCAGCGGTTATAGCTTTTACCTCTTCCGCTCTTGTTGTATCAAAGCTTATGTTTCCCCTGTACACTCCAGAAGTATAATTGTTTCCATTCAAAAAGCTGCGAAATGCGCCAATGAATACTTTTTCATCCAACGTATCAATTTCAAAAGTATAATATCCGACGCCTACGCTTCCCGTTTCTTTCGTCACATTCTGAATATACTTATCATTTACAGATTCGCTTATGTAATTTTTCGCCTTTAACTTCTCTTCCGCCTCTTTTGACGGATACGCCCCTGTATCAGGGTATTCCGTACGGTTCGAATCAGGAGTATGGATATAAGAATCAGGAAGGTCATGCGTACCGAGCGCCATCCTATGCTCTCCGTCATCTGTTTTTCCCACTTGGAATATATCGATCTTACCTGCATTATCAGCCTGCAGAGTAACCTTGTACGTTCCGTTATCCTGCACCTGAACCATTGCCACATCTGAAATCAGATCCCTCGGACTTGTTTCAGATATTCCCTTTAGGTTATCTCCTTCATAACCCCAGAAAATCAACGGCACAGAGTATGTCTTTCCTGTTTCCAAGCGAACTGTTTCTTCCGTTGCTTTTTCTTTCTCGTTTTCCTCAGCTTTTACATTGGTTGGCAAAAGACTTGTTGCCATGATTGAAGCAAGAAGGAATGCAGCAACCCTTTTTATTGTTTTCTTCATCTTCTATTCCTCGCTATGAAAGTGACTGCTGCACAAATTGCACAGCAGTCCCTTATGCTTACACATATTCCGCTTTTATTCGTTATGTTTACTGTGCAACAAAATTGGTAAACTTCATATAACCTGACATATTCACTGGAATAATGATTACATTTGCCTCAAAAGACGCTGAAAATACCGCACCTTCATTCAGCTGGTCGGCCGGAAAACCTTGCACTGTGAATACATACTGATCGTTATCATTTTTTCCTTCTGTTGTAGCACTGTAAGCTGTCCCGTTCGCATCATATATCATCATAGATTTAAGATGACCCGTTACTGTGATGCCGAGACGTGTAACTTCGATATCTTTTGTTGTAAAATAAATAGTCGCTGTTCCGTCATTATTGACCGTCACTGCCGTACTCACAAGCGCATCGTCACCCATGGAAATCTCTGTGCACGCTTCATCTTTGTAAAGTGCCGTGTCTACACTATAGTTGCCTGCTGCGAGTGTTTCTTCCGCCGCAAACGTCGTCACTCCCATTGCCATGATCATCATAGCCGCCATACCGATTGCCGCAAATTTCTTAAAAAGCTTTTTCATAAAATGCTCCTTTCCTGCCATATAGGCATTTAAAAATAAAAAATTGGTGTTTCAAAGAGAAACCACATACACCGTTATCTTTCTCCCGAAGCACCACAAAACAAAGAAAAATTCCGCCCATATGTAGTTAGCCTCTTCTTATTGGAATTAGTTGTTACTAACCCCATGTGATTATTATATACCAGTTTATTCCAACACTGTCAACAACTTTTTTCAGGTTTTTTATTGCCTCTTGGTTAATTTTCAGATATTTTAGCCAATTATACATTTACTTTCTTTTTTATTGAAATTTATTTATCATTTTAAATCAATTTTGGTTTTCCCATTCAGAAACAGATTACATCCAGAACACCAGCAAGGCGCTGCTTTCCGGCATATGTCCGTTACCCACGCTGCAGGTCACTGTAATCGGCAGCACACCTTTTATTTCCCCTCCAGGGCTGACATGCATTTTGAATGCCTCCAGCGGGATCTCGATCTCTTCGGATTCCTCCGTCAGATCCTTTACCCTCTTTAATTCTTCGTCCTGCTCATATTTCAGGCTGCTGATCCGCCCGGTCATTTCTCTCCCGTCGATCCTGGATCTCGCCTCCATCTCCCGGATCCGCAGGATCAGGTAATCCATTCCATCTCTTTTCATCAGCTGCGCCTCCGGCTCAAATGCCCGGTTTCCCATGGAAAAGGCATCTCTCCCATTTTTTCTCCTGTCCATTCGGTATACTGCGATCCGTACCCGGATCCCGCTGTTTTCACCGATATTGCAGTCCACCTCTTCCATGAGGCTTTTGTATTTCCTATCCCCGGGCTTTACCTTTCTTTCGTTTGCGGAAAGTATGGATTCCAGCAGGAAAGGATCCATATCCTCCACCATCATCCGGATGTGTTTTTCCTTTTCCGATTCCGGTATCTGAATCTCTTCCAGATACCGCTCCAGGCGTTCCACCAGATGTCCGTAGACACCGAGCCACTGTTCTCCGTATTCTGTGAATGTATAGTACTTTGTGATCAAGCCTTGCTCTATGGCCTTTTTCAGGCTTTTATTGATCCCCGGGGCAGAGATATGACATCTCTCGGCGATCACCACCTGGAACCCTCTGCCCACCGGCTGCAGCCTCTTCAGCTCCTGCAGGCAGCGGATCTGCATCATAGAGGGTCTCCCATCCCGTTTTAAATTATCTCCTGTCGGCATTTCATTTTTCCTTTCTCAGATCACATGGATATTAATTTCCCTGCAGTCCAGGGTCAGCGGTTCCCTGCCTTCCTCTGTGACAGCAGCCGTGACAGTTCCTTCCGTGACCGGAAAATGACCGCTGGCCGTATAAGCAAAAAGCGTGCTTTCCAACAGAAATTCTCCATCCTCACTGGCGGCCTGTTTCCACCTGTTATCGCTTCTGTACCAGAGGCTGCGCCTGTTTCCGGACTCCTTTTGCCTCAGCCGGAAAATGGATTTGCCGTCTTTTACTTCCAGACAGGCGTAAGGTTCAAAAAGATCCCACTCCTTCGCAAGAATCCGGGGGCTGCGCCGCTCGATCTCATAGATATCCATCGCCATGAAGTAAACACCCGGATCAAAGAAAAGGGACAGGTCCATATTGGAATAACTCCTGTCATATACATCACCCTGGATTAGGAAATTCGTGATCCCCTCCATCGCAGCCCTGCTGATGGTATGCTCTGCCCGGCAGGCGTCCTTCTCCGCCTCTTCTTCTGTCATGCCGCTGACCATCTGGAAAAACTGGGTCAGGAGCTGATGCCGGTCCATGCACTCTTTTCCACGAATCTTCCCGATGTCCGTCAGCGTGATCACCTCCTCCGACATCTGGATATACCCGTGGTTTACCAGACGTTTTGCCAGACTTCTCAGATGAGTCTTGTTCTCCCCTGTCTCCACGGCAAAGTCTGTCAGACGCATTGTCTTTCCGCTGCGCCAGCGGCTGAAGATAGTTTCCAGAAAATCCTCTTCCTTTTCCTCTGTGTTTTTAGGTACGTTTGTACCGATTGCCCCCATCTTGGGCGGATGTCCCTGTTTTTCCATATCTTCCTCCTGCTGGTTTGTCTTAACTCCCCGTGGTAAGTTGTAGCTAACTATTCTCTATAAAAGTAACCGCTTTCGCGGTTACTTTTCACATGCTTATCATAGCCTTATTCCATATTCTTTCTGGTTTATTTAATCTCGGTTCCCGAAACTTAATGTTTATTCGCCTGCCTGTTGAAGTACCATTTGTTCCACAGAATCACTCACATAAAATCCATTCTTTCTCAATTCTGCAAGCAACGGCCGTACAGATTCAATGATCCCCAATCGTTTTGCTTTTATCAGTACGCCTAAAGTTCCCGTCACTGTCAGCCCTAAATATTTTGCAGTTTTCTTGGCTGCATTATCATCTAATATTACCAGATCAGCTTTCTGTTCCTGCGCAAGGATCATTACTTCCACCTCACCATCATGAAGCTTTGCTTTATACATCTTCTTTTCACTGTGATCTTTTATTTCTTCCACATGGATCCATTCTCCTGATGTTTTCAGCTGGGCGCAGGCTGAATCGTCCTTTGCAGTCACTTCCCTGAATACAGCCGGCGGTATGGTTATTTCCTGATAAAGAATTTTCAATATATCTAATCTTCCAATTCCACACAAAATAATCAAAGGTGTTGAATTGACAACTACTTTACGCATTATCCAACTCCTCCAGAAATTCTTCTTCATCATCAAACCGAAAGATTGATATGTCATTTTGTCCTAAATATTTGATAAATTCTTCTTCTGTCATTCCTGCTATCCGGGAACAATATCCTATGGACACGCCGCTCTGTGTATAATAAGCAAGCGCCACTGCCTGTCTTGCAAACTGATTTGCCTGCTCATGGCTCATTTTTGTATCATAAAGAACTTCATCCGGTATGCTTAATGCTATCTGGCACATAACATCATCCCTCCATTCGATATGCAATAAACTTTTTCTTTAGTTTACCACAAATTTTATAAAGCAGCCAGCAGAAGATACTTTTTCATTCACCAAGGTTTCCTGCTGTTTCCTGCGCATCTACGCAAACAGCATGGACGGCGAATCGCCTGCTGTACCCGCTTCCGGTGCAGGTAGAGAGGGTCATCACTTTATGACTGCTGTCCGGATGGATGCCTGTATCAATCAGGGAATCGCTAGTCATACCGTCAATCAATGCCTGATACTTTTCTCCCGGTTCGTATCCGATCTTATAGACCTCCCCGCCGTTTACCGCCTCCTGACAGGCGAAGATCCGGTACCGGTATGCCATATCTTCCGTATACAGGGTGAAAAACTGGTTTTCTTCCCAGAATTCTTTTTCTTTATATTTCTTCAGGCCGCCGAACATGCTTCCGTCCTTCATATTATGCCCGTAGATGATCGTATAATAGTCCGTGAAATCCGGCTGGTTCAGGCCCTCCAGGAAGATGCTCCCGGCGATATGGGATTCCCTGTACAGATCTCTTCTCAGATATTTCTCATTATCCCCTGAGTAGAGGACAGGATAATCAATCCCGGTACTTTCCGGATCGTCCGAGCGGATCCACGCCACAATATCCGGATTCTGTTCTTTCAGTTCGTCAAACCGGATCAGCACGTCTGTAAGCCACCAGTCCTTCTTCTTTTCTGTATCGTCCCCTGCCGGAACCTCTGTATAATCTTCCCTCAGTTCTTCATAGGTCCGGGATGAGGCGCGCTTATCCAGATA
>CALWKB010000049.1 GCA_944381125.1 uncultured Mediterraneibacter sp.
TACGACAAACGGATTAAAAAATCAACCCGCCGCAGAAAAAAGCGCATGATCATCGCAGCGTTTGCGGCTGTACTTGTCCTTGTTCTGGGAAGTATGATAACAGGCGTAGGCAGCAAATCTTATTGGAGGGTTTTATGGGACAAAATGGCAGGAGATGAAAAGCAATCATATATAGATGTGGAAGGGATGGACTCACAGGAAACAGAGGATATTGACGAAATTAATGTTTATAAGGAAATAAAACAGCAATTGGGGATATCGGCCGTAAGACTAAAGCAAAAACCCGAGAATATGTATCTGGAAAAATATATTATAGATAAAGAACAGCGGTACGCTATTCTTTTTTATAATTATAACGGCGAAGTAATTAAATATTCTATTTATTTGAATAATTCTGACTCTTCATTTAGTCAGAGAATAACAGATGTATTAATAAATGAATATGAGTTTGATATTAATAATACGATTATTCATCTGGAAGAGTATTCAATTGAAGGAAAAGATAACTTAAGATATTTAGCAGAATTTCGTTATGGTGATGTAAATTACCAATTAAAAGGGAGCATGAGTAAAGAAGAAATTGTTGATATTTTGGAAAATCTGCAGTTTTTTTATAAAAAAGCGTAAGTTTTTGGTGGGAAAGTTGTTTACTTATTAAAGAAAACAATTTATATAGTTATGTAAGGGATGATGATATGAAAAGAAAAAATAGAATATTAACAGTTTTAGCTATGTTCTCTTTTTTTATTTGCATAACGCTAACTCCGCAGACAAATGCAAAAGCAGCGTTTAGTAATGAAAAACAGGTAGATGGGTCATATTTAACTTCAGATAGTTTTTCAATGGGGAAGACAAGTAATGAACTAACTAAAGGCGTCCATCTTATGGATGGTGAATGTTCTATTACTAATGCCGGTATAGGAAGAATTTATACTTATGCAGCCACAACGGCAAATCATAAAGTGGATTATGCTTTGGTAATAATATATGTGGAAAGATACCTGGAAGATGTGAATGCCTGGGGACATGTAGACGCCTGGTCTGAAGAAGTTACAGACGATTATTATGTTGCGACATCCAAGTCTCTGGAAGTGGAACCCGGCTATTATTACAGAGTCCGCGCAGAGCACATAGTATTTGTCGGCGATGAGTCTGAAGAAACAGCATCTGCAACTAACGGCATCTTTGTTGATTGATTAAATTTTAATTACATAAAAAACGACTCCCTCTTGAATTTCGGGAGCAGCCGCTGATGAGGCGTAACAGGAAACTTATTAAAATTATGATTCTAATATAATTGAGATACCTGTCGAGAAAACACCACAAATAAAAAAATATTTTGCCAAATCGGCGGCTGCTCCCGGGATTCAAGGGGAGTTCGCATTTTATCAGACATAATTCTGACGCGCATTCGCAAAACTGCGGATGCGCTGTTTTTTTAGCAATACGTCCGGCGGATATTTGACGGTCGTATCGCTGCGAGCCGGATTCCAACTATTTCCCGGCGGCCTGTTTCAGCGCCTGAGCAAGCTGATCCGGACAGGATGTAGCTTTAAAACCGCAGCGGATGCCCTCGATGCGGGAGATCGCCTCATCCACATCCATCCCGTCGATCAGACGGGAAATTCCCTGAAGATTTCCATTGCATCCGCCGACAAACGAGACATTTCTGACCTTGTTATCAATAATATCAAAATGAATCTGCTGAGAGCAGACGCCCTTTGGTCTGTAATCCATAACAAATCCTCCAATACATAAAAATGATATGATTTCTGCAGGCGGCAGGCAACGAGTCGGATTCATATCCGGCTGTCCGCCGTCCTCTACGCATTATAGCAAAAAGAATATAAAAATACAAATTTCGACAAAATCATCCGGGGATGGTTCCCTCCTGCGTTTCTGCCGCGTCGGTGTTTTGGACATTTAAGAAAAAATATTATTTCGGGAAATTGATTTATAAAGCGACATTTTGCACCTGCGGCGGGTTAAGAAGTCTGAAAGAACGCCGGCGGGCAAAGGCTTTTACAGATGAAGAACCTCAGGGTTCATATGAAAATCTTCAGATTTCGCCCTGAAAATATTTTCTGCGGAATATCAGTCCGGGCTGTAGAAATATGTAGAACGGTTTTTGCCCACAGCCGGATAAAGATGGTCTATAATGTGCACAACACAATTTACACCGTCATCCGGCAGGGAAATATTGTGGGAGAGAAATCAGACAGGAGGGTTTGCTATGTTAGCTGCATTAAAACAATTAGCGGCGGATACCAATGTAATAGTCTATCTGATGACAGCCATTGGTACACTTGGCGTGCTGGCGAAGATCATTAACCAGATAACGCTTCACAGACTGGTAAAAGCGGCGGGAAATATGCCGAAAAGTACTCACAGACTGATAAAACTCGTAAGAGCGAAATATGAACACGCATGTATGATACACGATTCGGTGGACAATATCAGCGCGTTTGTGGAAAAATACATATATGAATACAGAGGTTTTCTGTTCCGGATCCATACGTGGAGCCAGATCGAAATGCTGACCGTGTGGTTCGCCGGTATACTCGGGGCGATGGGGGCGTCTCTTAATTACCTTTCTTCCGGGTTCACGGAACCCGTTTATCAATATATCGCGGGAGGAATCGCGGAGGTTGTATTCCTGTCCGTTATCATCCGTCTTTCGGATGAATCATACAAAATTAATGCCGTGAAGATGTACATGGAAGATTATCTGGACAATATCTGCGCTTTCCGGCTGAGAAAACAGAGAATGACCGAGCGGGAGTCCATTGATGTGATTGCCGCGGACGGGTCCGCCAAATCTGCCTTTCAGGCAGGCGGGCAGGAAAGAGAGGCGGAAGAAGCAGATACGGCCGGGTTCGCTCCTTCCGGGCGCGGCAGGACAAAAGGCCTGTTTAAAAGCGGCGCCGGATCCGGCAGGCAGCGGACAGAAAATGTTCCGGGAGACGGCAAATTTACGGAAGCGGGGAAAGCCGGAGTAACAGAAGCAGACGTCAGGGCTGCGGTCAAAGATGACGCCTGTAAAAAAGAACAGGAACTGTCTATCAATATCGAAGGAGAGCCAAGAGAAGCGAAACCGGCGGAGCCGCCGCGCCAGGCAGCCCGCCGGACGGCAGGCGGAAAAACGGAAGAAGAGGACGCGCCCGCGCTGAAAGAGGAGACGATACGGCAGATACTGGAAGAATTTCTGGCATAAGAGAAAGAGAGAGAGGAACAGCCCTGCAATGCGCTTTGTTTTAACTTGAATAAGAAAGTCAGATTTGGTAAAATGTGCATAGAGTATCGGGCGCGGAAACCGGTTTTTGAACACACAAGGAGACAGACCTGTGTCAGAGCGGGAAATGTGCGGGGAGACAGGCAGATGCACCGGCACTGCAAAAGAAAAGATCAGAAATCAGGGAGGAAGGATAACGATGAGCAAAGTAACATTTGACTATTCAAAGGCATGCGGTTTTGTGCAGGAACACGAGATGGAATATATGAGCGAACTGGCTGCGCAGGCGAAGGACAAGCTGCTTGCAAGGACAGGCGCGGGAAATGATTTTCTGGGATGGATTGATCTTCCGGTCGATTATGACAAAGAGGAATTCGACCGCATCCTGAAAGCGGCGGAAAAGATTAAGAATGATTCAGAAGTGCTTGTTGTAATCGGAATCGGCGGTTCTTATCTGGGAGCAAGGGCGGCGATTGAATTTCTCGGCCACTCCTTCGCAAACGAAGTTTCCAGAGAGATCAGAAAAGCTCCGGAGATCTATTTCGCGGGAAACAGCATCAGCAGCACATACCTGAAAGATCTGATCGACGTGATCGGCGACAGAGATTTCTCCGTAAACGTCATTTCAAAATCAGGTACGACCACAGAGCCGGCTATCGCCTTCCGTGTATTTAAAGAGCTTCTGGAAAAGAAATACGGAAAAGAAGGCGCGGCAGGAAGAATTTACGCAACGACGGACAAGGCGAAAGGAGCGCTCAAAAATCTGGCGACAGAGGAAGGCTATGAGACATTTGTAGTTCCGGACGATGTGGGAGGACGGTTCTCCGTTCTTACGGCAGTCGGCCTGCTTCCGATCGCCGCGAGCGGAGCTGATATCACAAAACTGATGGAGGGAGCCGCAGACGCGAGAAAAGACGCTATTGAAAAAGATTTTGCCGAAAACGACGCGGTGAAATATGCCGCAGTCCGCAATATTCTCCTCCGCAAGGGCAAGGCGGTCGAAGTGCTCGCAAACTATGAGCCGGGCCTGCACTATGTATCCGAGTGGTGGAAGCAGCTCTACGGCGAGAGCGAGGGAAAAGATCAGAAAGGTATTTTCCCGGCGTCAGTGGATCTTACGACAGACCTGCATTCCATGGGCCAGTTCATCCAGGACGGAAACAGAATCATGTTTGAGACAGTGATGAATGTGGAACAGTCCAGAGAAGAGATCACGATCAATGAAGAGCCGGTCGATCTGGACGGACTGAACTATCTTGCAGGAAAGAATATGGATTTCGTCAACAAGAGCGCGATGAACGGAACAATTCTCGCGCATACCGACGGAAATGTGCCGAACCTCAGAGTAAATATTCCGGCACAGGACGCATATTCTCTCGGACAGCTGTTCTATTTCTTTGAATTCGCATGCGGCGTGAGCGGATATTTACTCGGCGTTAATCCGTTCAACCAGCCCGGAGTTGAGAGCTATAAGAAAAATATGTTCGCGCTTCTGGGCAAACCGGGATATGAGGCGGAGAGAGAAGAACTGCTTAAGAGACTCTGATATACGTTTTGCAAGTCTTGAAAATAAAATTGAAGAGCCTGTAAAAATAGGGTATAATAGAAGGCAGTCGGAGAAAACCGGCTGCCTTCCGGCGTCTGCGGGACCGGAAGGCGGGTGCGGAAAGAAAGAGCCGGTAAATGTAAAGGAGGAAGTATTATGTTAAGAATCGGAATGCTGACAAGCGGCGGAGACTGCCAGGCGCTCAACGCGGCGATGCGCGGCGTCGTAAAGGGAATCTGTTCCAAAAGGAACGATGTTGAGATCTACGGGTTTAAAGACGGATATAAAGGCCTGATTTACGCGGACTTCAGCATGCTTACGTCAAAGGATTTTTCCGGAATTCTGACAAGAGGAGGGACGATTCTCGGAACATCCAGACAGCCGTTTAAGCTGATGAGAGTTCCGGACAAGGACGGGCTGGACAAGGTAGAAGCCATGAAACATACATATCACAAGCTGAACCTCAACTGCCTTGTGATACTCGGAGGAAACGGAACACACAAGACGGCGAATATGCTCCGCGAGGAAGGACTCAACGTAATTACGCTTCCGAAGACGATTGACAACGATCTGTGGGGAACAGATATGACCTTCGGCTTCCAGAGCGCGGTGGATATCGCGACAGATACGATTGACCGTATCCATACGACCGCGACGTCCCACAGCCGTGTATTTATTATTGAAGTTATGGGACACAAAGTAGGATATGTCACCCTTCACGCAGGCATTGCCGGAGGAGCGGACATCATTCTTCTTCCGGAGATCCCGTATGATATCAAAGCGATTAAAAAAGTAATCGAGGGAAGATCGAACGCGGGCAAGCCGTTCACCATCCTCGCGGTGGCGGAGGGCGCGATTTCCAAGAAGGACGCCAAACTGTCCAAGAAAGAGTATAAAGAAAAGCTGGCGAAGAGAAAATATCCGTCCATCGCCTATGAACTGGCGGAGCAGATCCAGCAGGAGACGGACAAAGAAGTACGTATCACCGTTCCCGGACATACGCAGAGAGGCGGCTCGCCGTGCGCGTATGACAGGGTATTCGCGACAAGAGTCGGCGCGAAAGCGGCCGAACTGATCCTCAAGGAAGAGTACGGATATATGGTTGCCATGAAGAACGGTGAGACGACAAAGGTGCCCCTCGGCGACGTCGCAGGAAAGCTCAAGACAGTTGATCCGAAGTGCAGCCTGATCAAAGAAGCGAGAAGAATCGGCATCAGCTTCGGAGATGAATAAAAACAGAAAAAAAGACGAAAAGCGGATTTGCGGCATCCGCCTTACAGGAGAGAACAGGCGGATTCTGAGAGTCCGCTTTCTCTTGTAATCTGGAGATAACAGACGTGGATGAACCGGATTCATACGGGGATCCCGGAATAAAAAAAGGGAACAGGAGCGTATTTCATGTCATATACGGCACTTTACAGAAAATTCCGTCCGACGGTTTTTGAGGACGTCAAGGGACAGGATCATATTATTACTACACTGCAGAACCAGATCAGGGCAAACCGTATCGGACACGCATATCTGTTCTGCGGGACAAGAGGCACCGGGAAAACCACGGTGGCGAAAATATTTGCCAAAGCGGTAAACTGCGAACATCCGGCGGACGGAAGTCCGTGCGGTGAATGCGCCATGTGCAGATCTATCGCGGCGGGGACTTCCATGAATGTGATAGAGATCGACGCGGCCTCCAACAACGGTGTTGACAGTATCCGTGAGATCCGGGAAGAAGTGACCTACCGTCCGACGGAAGGGCGGTACAAGGTCTATATCATTGACGAGGTGCATATGCTCTCCATAGGAGCTTTCAACGCGCTTCTGAAAACGCTTGAGGAGCCGCCGGAATATGTTATCTTTATCCTGGCTACAACAGAGATACACAAGATTCCCGTCACCATTCTTTCCAGATGCCAGCACTATGATTTCAAACGCATCAGCATCGAAACGATAACCGACAGGATGAAAGAACTGATGGATACTGAAAAAGTAGACGTCGAGGAGAGGGCGCTGAAATACATCGCCAAGGCGGCGGACGGGTCCATGCGCGACGCCCTGAGCCTTCTGGATCAGTGCATTGCTTTTTATCTGGGACAGCGGCTGACTTACGACAATGTGCTGGAAGTGCTGGGGGCTGTGGATACGGATGTATTCAGCAGGCTTCTGAGGAAGGTGCTCGCAAGAGACGTGGCCGGCGTCCTGGATATTGTGGACGATATGGTGATGATGGGAAGAGAGCTGACCCAGCTGGCGTCGGACTTTACATGGTATCTGCGGAACTTGCTTCTGCTGAAAACATCTGATAATATAGAGGATGTTCTGGACGTATCCACAGAAAATATGGCGCAGCTGAAAGAAGAGGCGCAGCTGACAGACACGGATATGCTGTTCCGTTATATCCGTATTTTTTCCGAATTGTCCGGACAGCTTAAGTACAGCACCCAGAAAAGGGTGACGCTGGAAGTGGCGCTGATAAAGATGTGTGTTCCTGCCATGGAGGCGAAACAGGATTCCGTGCTTGACCGGATCCGTGCGGTGGAAGAGAAACAGGAAGAACTGGAGCGGGAGATGGAAAGCGGCGCGGTCCGCGGCGCTGTGTATGCCGGCAGGGAAATGGCCGGCGGCGAAGCAGAGTCTTCCGGCGCACGCATGACGGCAAAGCCGGAGCTCCCGGCGGCGATACCGGACGATATTCAGGAAGTGGTTAAGAATTTCCGGTCTGTCGCGGACGAGGCTTCGGGCATGATACGGGGATACCTGCGAAAGGCGCGGCTGAGCCTGGGCGGAGACAACAGACTTCTCATTGTCCTTCCGGACAGTCTTGGAGCAAGCGTGGTAGGCAGGGAGGATCATGTACAGGAGCTTACCCGCCTGATCGAGCAGCGGATCGGAAAAAAAGTTGAGATCGACGTCCGGTGCGTGGAAGAAGGCAGGCATTTTGAAGATACATTTGTGGATATTGAGCAGAAAATAAATATGGAAATTACAGTGGAGGATTAGATATGGCGAAAAGAGGAGGATTCCCGGGCGGCGGCATGCCGGGAAATATGGCAAATCTTATGAAGCAGGCGCAGAGAATGCAGCGCCAGATGGAGGAGCAGCAGAAAGAACTGGAGTCGAAGGAATTTACCGCCGCGGCAGGAGGCGGAGCCGTTGAGGTGACCGTGTCCGGAAAAAGAGAAATTGTGAAGGTAAAGCTGTCTGAAGAAGTTGTGGATCCGGATGATATTGAGATGCTTGAGGACCTGATCGTGGCAGCGGCCAATGAAGCCCTCAGAAAAGTGGAGGAAGAATCCGGAGCCGCGATGTCAAAGCTGACCGGCGGACTTGGCGGCGGCATCCCGGGGATGTTCTGAAATGGATTATTACAGCAGCCAGATCAGCCGTCTGATCGAAGCTTTTTCCCGTCTGCCGGGAATCGGGAATAAATCTGCCCAGCGGCTGGCATTTCATGTTATCAACATGCCGGTAGACCAGGTCGAGGCGCTGGCGGCCGCGATTGTGGACGCGAGGAAAAACGTCAGATACTGCAGCGTGTGCTGCACGCTGACGGACCGCGATATCTGTCCCATCTGCAGCAGCAGCGAAAGGGACCACCGGACGATTATGGTGGTCGAGACGCCGAGAGACCTGGCGGCATATGAGAAGACGGGAAAATATAATGGTGTTTATCACGTCCTTCACGGAGCGATATCCCCCATGCTCGGAATCGGCCCGGGAGATATCCGGCTGAAGGAGCTGATGGAGAGGCTTCAGGGGGATGTGGACGAAGTAATAATCGCTACAAATTCCAGTCTGGAAGGCGAAACAACGGCGATGTATATCAGCAAGCTGATTAAACCGGCCGGAATCAAAGTGAGCAGAATCGCCAGCGGAGTTCCGGTGGGCGGCGATCTGGAGTATATTGACGAAGTAACGCTTCTGAGAGCTCTGGAGGGCAGGACGCAGCTGTAATGTGAGGGAGACGTATATGGCAAGAAAAAAGGTGACGTCGTCTGACGTAGCGCAGCGCGCGGGAGTATCCCAGGCGACGGTGTCGATGGTTCTGAATAAAAAATATAACGTATCATTTTCAAAAGAAGTGATCCAGAACGTAGAGCAGGCTGCCGAAGAACTCGGATATGTGCTCCCCAGAAGACAGGTGAAAAAAGAAGAGCGCAGGGAAAAGCTTCTTGTGGTGATAAGCCCGAATCTCACAAACCCGTATTATGTAATGCTTCTCCAGGGCATCGAGTCGAGGGCGACAGAGCAGGGATACGGCATTTTTGTGTGCAATACCCAGAGAGATCTGAAGCTGGAGGAGCGGTATCTGAAGATGATGTCGTCCATCAATCCTCAGGGAATTATATATATATGCAATCCGAGTAAATGTTTTATGGGACGTCTGGAAGATATCTCCAGGAAGATTCCCGTAGTAGTAATCAACAACCAGGATGAAAAGCTTAATGTGGACGCGGTGGAACTGGACAACTCAAAGCTCGGCCGGCTTATGGCAAGACACCTGATCGAGCTGGGCCACCGCCATGTAGCCTATATCGCCCCGCCGCTTACGGCGCGGCAGAAGCAGAGATCCCGGAGAGTGGAAGGGTTTTTTGCGGAGTTTGCCGGCGCGGGGCTCGGAGAAAATGTAATTATCAGGGCGGCCGACGAACAGGCGGACGCGGACGTGCCGGGAATAGATTCTGAATACAGGATCGGATATGATCTGACAAAGGAACTTCTGAAGGAGCACAGGGAACTGACGGCCATAGCAGGACTGAACGATATGATCGCCTTCGGAATTCTGGACGCCCTGCATGACGAAAAATACAAGGTGCCCGGAGATATGTCGGTGATGGGGTGCGACAACACACTGTTTTCAAAAGTAAAAAAGGTATCCCTTACGACAATCGAACATTTTGTCATTTACAAGGGAATGGACGCCTTTGATATTATAACAAAGAAGATCAGTTCCCGCAGAAAACAATATACGGATATTGAACCGGTAAGTATTTACCATGTGGAATATGAACCAAGGATCGTGGTAAGGGGAACGACTTCATATCCGCGGGATGAAAAAAGAAAAATTAATAAAAAACAGAAGTAATATTAATAATCGGATTTTGATCGCAGAGCGCTTAAAACCTTTAAATCAGGCGATTATTTGATATTGCTTCTTTTTTTATTTTATTAAATATAAACAAAAACAATTAATAAAAGAAACTGTTAATTTTAAATCGGCGTTAATATTTTTTTTCTCCTGTTGACCAGTGATTTTGAAACACTTATAATCAGATTATAAAGCAATTCGAACCAGAAAAAGGAGGAACAGAAATGAGATTTTTTATTGACACAGCCAATGTGGACGACATCAGAAAAGCCAATGACATGGGCGTTATCTGCGGCGTGACGACAAACCCGTCTCTTATCGCAAAAGAAGGACGTGTTTTTGAGGAAGTTATCGCTGAGATCGCTTCTATCGTAGACGGACCGATCAGCGGTGAAGTTAAGGCGACGACGACAGACGCGGAAGGAATGATCAAAGAAGGACGTGAGATCGCGAAAATTCATCCGAATATGGTTGTAAAGATTCCGATGACAGTAGAAGGTCTTAAGGCATGCAAGGTGCTCTCTTCCGAAGGAATCAAGACAAACGTTACTCTGGTCTTCACCTCAAACCAGGCTCTTCTCGCCGCAAGAGCAGGCGCTACATACGTATCCCCGTTCCTGGGACGTCTGGACGATATCTCCGTAAGAGGCGTTGACCTTATCGCAGAGATCGCAGAGATCTTCCGCGTGGCAGGAGTTGAGACGCAGATCATCGCTGCGAGCGTGCGCAATACAATGCACATCACAGACTGCGCTCTGGCAGGCGCGGATATTGCGACCGTACCGTACAAGGTAATCGAGCAGATGACACATCACCCGCTGACAGACGCCGGAATCAAAAAGTTCCAGGATGACTACAGAGCAGTATTCGGAGACAACTAAGAGCGGAGCAGACCCCGCCTTTTTGCGGGAGTTCAGATTATTTAATGAATAGAGGAGAAATTCATGGACAAGTTAAATTTAATGAAAACTGCCAATGAAGTCCGCAAAAGCATCGTAACGGCTGTCCACAGCGCAAAAGCGGGACATCCGGGCGGATCACTGTCAGCGGCAGATATCTTTACGTATCTTTATTTTGAAGAAATGAATATTGATCCGGCGGATCCGAAGAAAGCGGACAGAGACAGATTCGTACTTTCAAAAGGACACACGGCTCCCGGACTGTATTCTGTACTTGCAGAGAGAGGATATTTCCCGAAAGAGGATCTTAAGACGCTCCGTCACACAGGTTCCTACCTTCAGGGACATCCGGATATGAAACATATCCCGGGCGTTGATATGTCTTCCGGTTCTCTCGGACAGGGAATTTCAGCGGCGGTAGGAATGGCTCTGGCGGCAAAACTGACAGACGCTGACTACAGAGTATACACGCTTCTGGGCGACGGCGAGATCCAGGAAGGACAGGTGTGGGAGGCGTCCATGCTGGCGGCGCACCGTAAACTGGACAATCTTGTTGTAATCGTTGACAACAATAACCTTCAGATCGACGGACCGATTACGGAAGTCAATTCACCGTATCCCATCGACAAGAAGTTTGAGGCGTTTAATTTCCATGTAATCAACATTGACGGAAATGATTTTGACCAGATAGACGCCGCATTTAAAGAAGCAAAGACAGTAAAGGGCCAGCCCACAGCGATTATCGCAAAGACCGTAAAAGGAAAAGGTGTTTCCTATATGGAAAACAATGCCGGATGGCACGGCAAGGCGCCAAATGATGAAGAATACAAGATTGCAATGGAAGATCTTGAGAAAGTAGGTGAAGCATTATGTCAGATGTAAAGAAAATCGCAACAAGAGACAGTTATGGCAATGCATTAGCCGAACTCGGCGCGGAGCATAAAGATCTGGTTGTTCTGGACGCGGACCTGGCGGCTGCCACAAAGACAGGCGTATTCAAGAAAGCATTTCCGGAGCGTCATATTGACTGCGGTATTGCGGAGTGCAATATGATGGGCGTCGCGGCAGGACTTGCCACGACAGGACTGGTGCCGTTCGCCAGCTCTTTCGCGATGTTCGCGGCAGGAAGAGCGTTTGAGCAGGTAAGAAACTCCATCGGATATCCGCACCTGAACGTAAAGATCGGCGCGACGCACGCCGGCATTTCAGTAGGCGAGGACGGAGCTTCACACCAGTGCAACGAGGATATCGCTCTGATGCGCTCCATTCCCGGAATGGTTGTTATCAATCCTTCTGACGATGTGGAAGCAAAAGCGGCGGTTCGCGCGGCATATGAGCATGAAGGGCCGGTTTATTTAAGATTCGGCCGTCTTGCGGTTCCGGTAATCAACGACGGACCGGATTATAAATTTGAGATCGGCAAGGGCGTCGTATTAAGAGAAGGAAAAGACGTTACAATCGTGGCTACAGGCCTTCCGGTAAGCGGATGTCTTGAGGCGGCTGAGAAACTGGCGGCTGACGGAATCGACGCGAAGGTGATCAATATCCACACAATCAAACCTCTCGATGAGGAACTGATCGTAGCGGCGGCAAAAGAGACAGGCAAAGTCGTTACAGTCGAGGAACATTCCGTAATCGGCGGACTCGGAAGCGCTGTCTGCGACGTGCTCTCAGAGAAGGCTCCGACAAAAGTTCTTAAGATCGGTGTAAACGACACATTCGGCGAGTCCGGACCGGCCGTTGAGCTGCTTAAGAAATACGGACTTGACGCAGAAAGCATCTACGAGAAAATCAAACAGTTTGTATAAGATACATCGTTTATAATAAAACTCCCGGAATCGCGAGACGGTTCCGGGAGTTTTTATAACCGCTTATTTTTCCGGAACCGCCGTCGGGACGGACGGTGCAAACTTTGTCGGACTTGTCTGACATCAACTGATAAATTCAGCTGATCCGTTGTGCTATGCTTAGAAAAAATTTAAGCAGAGGTGAGTATAAATGGAAAGACAGTTGCCAAAAAATGTCCGTCAGGTGGGAAACGTTAGCGACAGCCCCAAAATATATGTGGAGGATTATGTGGATACATTTTTCGCACAGCTGTGCGAGAAATGTGAGAAAGGGGGAAATAATCCGACAGGCGCTTTTCTGATCGGCGATATTGTGACGGGGAGCGACGGAGACTACGTATATATATACGGAGCGGTGCAGATGCATGATCTCAAAATGTCGGGCGGCGAATATGTGATTGACGAAAATACGTGGCGGCACGCGTATGAAGACTGCAAGCAGTATTTTGAAGACGGCGAGATGCTCGGCTGGTTTGTGGCCCGTCAGGGCGTTCCGCTGACGCCGGATTCTTCCGCGGTTAAACTTCACAAAAAGTCATTTCCGAAAAAAAATACGGTATTTATAATGAAGGATCCCGCGGAAAAGGACGAAAGTTATTATGTACATAAAATGAATGATCTGATGGAAATCGGAGGTCATTACACGTATTATGAAAAAAATCCGTGTATGCAGAACTATATGATTTCCAGTCGAAAAAAAAATGGGGTGTCAGCCGCGGAAACTGTTGAAGATCGGGCTGCAAAGGACTTTCGTAATCTGGTTAGAGCGCGGGGGGAGCGTCAGCGGCAGAAAAAGCCGGTAAGCCTGATGTATGCGGCCAGCGCCGCCCTTGTGCTGATCGTTATCGTTATGGGCGTGTCAATGATAAGCAGTTTTGACCGGATGAAGTCGGTGCAGACCACGCTGAACAGCCTGACCGGAAAGACCGATACTGTCGAGACCCAGGAAACAGGCGGAAAAGTAACCGCCGTGACGTCTGCGGAGACAGCTTCGGACAAAGGCGGCGCGGAGGAAAACGACGGGGCGGCGGAGCAAGATGAAAAAGTCCCGGATTCGCAGACTGCGGAAGAACCGCAGGATGAAAGCAAGGATACGGATGCAGGTAAAACAGACGGAAGCGGACAGGCAGCAAAAGGAGACGATTCTTCCGAAAATGGAAGCAACGGGGTATATATTGTAGAAAAGGGAGATACACTTGCCATTATCAGCCGGAAAATATACGGAGATGTGTCCCATGTAGACGCGATATGCAGAATGAATGGAATTACGGACGGAAATCTGATTTATATAGGCCAGAAATTGCTATTACCATAAAATCGTGCTATACTCAACAAGAAAACGAAAACAAGCAGCAAGAGGAGTAATATGACACAAGAGAAAAATCCGCATCTGAAAATTGTAGATCCCCCGGAAGATTCGGAAGAATTAAAAAAACGGACAGGCCGGATCCGCCGGGAAAAAATCAGAAGGGCCCTTGTGATGGCGGTTATGATTGTTCTGGCCGTCTGCGGGACATATCTGCTGTTAAAAAATCAGAGCTACGGACAGGCGCGTCTTGCGTCAGAATATGACAGCGATACCGCCGACTACAACGGTTATGCCCGGTTTGAAGACGGTATTGTGCGGTACAGCAGAGACGGCGTCGTCTTCCTTAACAGAAAAAATGAAGTGCAGTGGATTCAGTCCGTGCAGCTTAAGACCCCGGTCATTGAAGTCAGAGACGAAGCGTTCGCGGTGGCGGACAGCGGCGGAAACGGCATATATGTATTTACGGAAGAAGGCCTTAAAGGAGAGGTTCAGACCACGCTTCCCATTGAGAAAATATCGGTCTCAAATCAGGGAATTGTAAGTGTAATTCTGAGAAATGAAAATTCGCCGAAAATTATAACCTATGACGCGACAGGAAATATTCTTGTCGAGCAGCAGGCTACCATGAATTCGCTCGGTTATCCGACCGCCCTTGAACTGTCGGGAGACGGAAATGTGCTGGCTGTTTCCTATCTGTATACAGAGGGAACTTCCGTGAAGACCAGAGTTATATATTATAACTTCGGCGAGGACGGGCAGGAAGAGCCGGACAATAAAGTAACTTCCGATGTGTATCTGGACACGGTTATGGCTGATATTTTTTATATGGACAGCGGCAGGTCGGTGGCGGTCGGGGACGGTTCCTTTGCCATATATAAGGGAAGCACCGTGCCGGAAAAGGCCGCTGAGGTAAAGATCGGTCAGGAAATACAAAGTGTGTTTCACTCGGAGAAGTACATCGGATTTGTCCTTCTGAATCAGGCAAAATCAGGATATGAGGTCCGGCTTTACAACCGCAACGGGAAACAGGTCTTAAACCGGGAGATTGACAGTAAATACAGCAGCGTCAGAATCGACGGGGATGAAATCCTTATGTACGACGGGAGCAGATGCTGTATTGTGACGACAACAGGAATCATTAAATACCAGGGAGATCTGGGAGTTGATATTCTTGAGTTCTTCCGCGCGGCGGGACTGAACAGGTACTATATGATGAGCGCCGATGAATTACGTGTAATTTATCTGACGAAATAGGAGATGCTATGGAAAACTGGCTTTTAATAATTATCGTATTAATATTCGCCGCCTGCATTATTGCGGGCTATATGCAGGGATTTCTGAAATTCGGACTGTCGCTTTTGTCGACGGTTGTGACACTTGTGCTTGTGCTTTTTCTGTCGCCGTTTGTGTCTGACGCGCTGAAAAAGTACACGCCGATTGACGATCTGATCGAAGAAAAATGTGTAGAGGCATTTATGCCGGAAATATCGGAAGATACATTCGCGGGAATGGATCTGAGCGGCACGCCTCTTGAGAATTTAAGCATTGAACAGCTGGAAAACCTTGGAGAACTGGACTGGAAGACACTTGGCATCACGGCGGAGGACATTCTCGACGTCCTCGGCGAGATTCCGAAAGACGTGCAGATCAGTGAGATAGAGAATTCGTCTGTTCCTCAGTTTATAAAGGACATGCTTATGGACAATAACAACAGCGTCATATACGGGGAACTGGGCGTGGACAGCTTTCCTGCCTATGCGGCCGCGTACATATCCCGGCTTGTGCTTAATGTGCTGTCCTTCCTTGTAACCTTTTTGCTTGCGATCATTATTGTGAAAGCGCTTATGTTTGCCGTTAATATTATCGGAGAACTTCCACTCCTCGGGCTGGTCAATCATGTCGCCGGAGGCGTTCTCGGGCTGGCGCTCGGACTTGTTGTCGTGTGGATCGGTTTTCTGATTATGACGCTGGCATATTCGACGGCGGCCGGAATCGCGTGCTTTGAGATGGTGGAGAAGAGCAGTTTCCTGACATTTTTGTACGACTGCAACCCGCTTCTGCTCCGTCTGACCATGTTCTGACGGTTTCTTCAGATTATGTATGCGCCCCGAACGCAAAACCGTCCGGGATGCGTGACATGTGCATCCTGCCGGAACCCGAATAAAAACAGGAAATATTATTGACAGTATCTTTAAAATGTGTTATTTTATAAAAGTTCTTACAGGAAATATGCCTGTGAGAATTTTTGGGGGATTAGCTCAGTTGGGAGAGCGCCTGCCTTGCAAGCAGGAGGTCACGAGTTCGACTCTCGTATTCTCCACTTGGCGGCGGAAGCTGCTGAAAATTTAATATTCCTCCTTAGCTCAGTCGGTAGAGCATTCGGCTGTTAACCGAAGTGTCGTTGGTTCAAGTCCAACAGGGGGAGCTCTCAAAGCCCGTAAA
>CALWKB010000050.1 GCA_944381125.1 uncultured Mediterraneibacter sp.
CAGCAGTACTACCAGCAGGGACAGCCGGGCGGTCAGCAGTATTATCAGCAGGGGCCGACAAAAGAGATGGAATGGCTGAACCGGCAGAAGGACGTGATCGTGTCCGGGACAAAGAGCATGTTTTCCGAGCTGGGGCCGATTTTAAAGGCGCCGGTCAGCAGAGTCAGAAAGATATGCGAGTCCAATAATCCGGCGATAGGAATCGAATTTATCGTAGCAAAGACGATTGTCTGCCTGGTCGTTGTAATTATTGCGATGCTTGTGATTGCGGCAAAGATACGCCAGGCTACCGGCGGTTACGTTGATGTTCCTCTTCCGTATTTCCAGATGTTTCTTCTGACTCTGATACTGACGGCCGGGGTTGATTTCCTTGAGTCGGTTATGCTGAAGGTGTTCTCCGGCGTGTTCGGCGGAAGGACGAGCTACAGTGCAATGATGAATGTAATAGGCGCAAGATGCATTTATGACACATTCGTATTCCTCGTTGTGGTAATTCTTGGAATGATGGCGGTTGAAGTCGCGTTGGGCGCGCTTGTGCTTCTCAGTCCGATCAGCATCTTTATCCAGTACGGGGCTTATACCGGATGTGTGCAGCAGATGAATGAAGACAGAAAGCCGTACGCGTATTTTATGGCGAAACTCTGCATGAGCGTTATCACATTCATTGTTGTATATCTGCTGGCGAGAAGCTATATCGGCGGAGTTATCAGCCAGGCTACCGGCGGACTCTTTTAGCCGTCAGTAAATAGTGGTTTCTGAAATCGTGAAGTTGTTTGGAAGAAAAGAGTAATGGATATGAATGATAAGAAAAAATCATCCCCCGGCTGGCTGATCGGCGTGATCGCAGGGGGCGTGCTGGATGTTATTCTTGTCGCTCTTCTGGTTGTATTTCTTATACTGCCCGAAGGCGGAGGCGGCAGCGTGAAAGCGGATGTGCCGGAGGAGTTTGAGGCGAACGCCGATACATATGACGATACAGAATATGAACTGGAATACAGTTCAGACGCTTTTGTGAATTTCTCGGGCGGCAGTGTGAAGGGCGAATCGGCCGGCGGTAAAAATACGGACGATGAAGGCGGGAAGTACAGCGGGTTTGTATTTCCGGACAGCGATAAGGTGCTTCTGACTGACGAGAGGATCAGCGAGACCGTAAAAGACGCCGGGACGTGCAGAAGAGCGGTAAATGAAATGTACGCCCGGTACGGGTACGAGTTTACCATGCAGGAAAATATTGATTTTTTCAATCAGTATGACTGGTACAGAAATATGGAAAAAGAGACGGATATGGACAAAATATCCGCGGCATTTTCAAGTATTGAAAAGAAAAATGTCGACAAGCTTACCCTGTACGAAGACAACCATAACTGGAATTAGGAAAGGCGGGTGACGAGATGTATTGTCCAAACTGTGGTGTGAAAAATGACGACGGCGATTTATTCTGCGCGTCGTGCGGCACACCGTTAAGAGAAGTTGAGGTTCCGGTTGAACCGGAATTTCAGGGTTATGAAACGTCAGGAGCGCAGCCGGAAGGCGCGGCGCAGCAGAATCAGCCTTTCGAGAACCTGCAGGGCCAGCCGGCGGGAGAGAATCCGCACTGGCAGGAACAGCAGACATTCGGACAAAACGCCTGGTCCGGCCAGCCGGCGGGCAATACCGCTGCCGCGGCGCAGGGACAGCCGGTTCAGAGAAAACCGCTGCCGAAGCTGATGTTTGTCGTAATTGCGGAGGCGGTTGCGGCGGCAGCGCTGATCGCCGGCATTTTCATGGTCGCAAAGAACAGGTTTTCACCGGAGACGGTGGCCCGGAATTACTGGGAGGCCGTGATGGACCATGAGTGGGGAAAAGCCTATGATTACTGCAGCTTTCCCGACAGCGAACTCCTGAGCAGGCAGATGTACGTAAATGCGAACGCGTATAATGATGAAATTGCGGATTATGAATCCGTCCGCGTGATTGACAGCATGGCGGAAGCGCAGAGCCAGCTGGACAGCATGAGTTCCTGGCTTGGCGATTACGCGGAGGAAGCGCAGGAGATGACCGGCGGCGACAGCATGAAGAATTATACGATAGAGTACAGGCTGAAGGGAAGTTCGGAGAACTGTTACAGTTACGTGACTGTGGCGAAGACAGACAAAAAGAAGTTTTTGTTCTGGGACGACTGGAAAGTTACGTCTTCAGACAGCTGGGCGCAGGACGTGCAGGTAATGATTCCGGAGAACGCGAAGATGACTCTGAACGGCGTGGAAGTAGATACCGCGGACGCGGCCGTGGAGGACGGAATGAAAACGGTTACGATTCCTTATCTGTTTACCGGACAGTATCAGATGTCGGTGACAGAGGAAGGCATGATGGATTACAATCGTCTGCTGACGGTTTCCAGTTATGGAATCGACGAGTCTTATATCAGCCTCATTCCGTCTGAGGAGACGGTGAATGAGGTGGCTGCAAAGGCTGGAGAAGATATTAAGACGATTGTGGAAAGCGCTCTGGAAGGCAAACCGTTCAGCGACGTCGCAGATCTCTTTACAGAGGATACGCTGAACGACGGAGGCGTGGAGAACGATTATGAGAATCTGGTTGAGGAGCTTGCCGGAGACGGCGAGACGAGCGGCGTAATCTCTCTGCAGCTTAACAACTTTAATGTGGAGCTTGCCTCTCAGCCCGGGTCGGGGAATGTTGAACTGTATGTGACGATAGACAAAAAAGAAACTTACCGTCGGTTCTGGAGCGACGATCCGGGAGAAGATAATTATGAGATGTCCAAGTATGTTGCATATCAAAAGGACGGAGACGAGTGGAAACTTATATATCTTCCGGTAGCTTCTTATGATTTCTGACAGTAAAGCGGGGGGCAGAACCGGATTTGCCCCGTGAGATAAGAAAGACAGGAGGCCGGGAGCGCGGAAAGAGCGCTCCCGGCCTCCTTTGTGCATATTCAACAATATTAAACGTTTAATTTCTATTTGCATATAGGATAAATAAATGATATTATTCTAAATAAATACATAAATGAGAGGATGTGGTGGAAAAACAGGGGAAAAAACCGAAGGACAGAGTGAAAAACGGGAGAAAAGCGCGATTGATCATATAAAACGTTTAATGAAACGCGGGGTATTTTCCGGAGCTCTGTTCGTGCTGTAACAGAGCCCTTTTGTCACAGAAAAGGGGGATGCGGCGGCAGGCAACTACAGGCGGGCGTCGGCGCGCGGAATATCTGCGGCGCGCTGAGGCGACAGGCAGAAAGGAAAAAAGTTATGAAAAAAGGACGTATGGTGAGGAGAAAAGCAGTTTCTCTCGCGCTGTCCGCAGCCATGGTGGCGACCACCCTGTCGGTAATTCCGGCGGCAAAGGCTGAGGCAGCGCCTTCATCCGATGAGATTTCCAACAGCAGTCTTACTGCCGAAATCGGAGATCTGGGCCAGATATCTTCACTGACGATCAACAACAACAGGACAAACAGTTATGGCGAAGAAGTGAATTTTGTTCTGCCGAATGATACGTCAGGGCAGAACAACGAGGCGCATCAGTGGATGGGAGAGATGATCTTCTCCTACAGGACAAGCGAAGACGGAACCTTCCCGGAGGGCAGGGACGGATTTGTAGAAGTAGATACAAACCGGACGCTGGCGGCAGGCGGTTCTACAACTTATGACAACGCGTCTGAGAATCTGGAGGACAATCCCTATATCGAGAAAAACGTGGAGGACGATAAAGTATCAGTAACCTTCAAGGGGCAGGATCCGGAGTCTGAAGACGAGCGCACAATGAAAGGATTTGACGTAGAGTCGGTATTCGATATGGGCACAGACGACGGTTCCATGCTCTGGTCGATTACACTGAAAAATACAAGCGACGACTACATCGAATTCGGCGACGTGGGACTTCCCATGCCGTGGAACAATAAGTACGCGAATATCAATGACACATACAACAACAGGATGACGGTGCACACTTTCGCAGGCGCTGACAGCGGATATGCCTACGCGATCCGTACAAGCGGCGAAGGCAACTATATGATGTTCACACCTGTGGCGGAGACCGGAGCCAGGATCGAGTATATCGATCAGTGGATCGGAAGCTCGGGCGGCGGCATGAACGGCGTGCAGGGAACGAGAAACGGCGATCTGTACGCGAACTGGACAAGTGATACCGGCGGATGGTTCCCGGGACTGCAGGTATACTACATCCATTCAAAAGACATCCAGAAGACAGGACGCGGATATTTCACAGACGCTACAAGCCTTGTGCTTGAACCGGGCGCTGAGAAGACATATCAGTTCAAGTTCTCCGCAGTACGCGCGGGAGACAATACGCCGCAGGAAAGCGCGGAAGATCACAACAACGCGTCTGATTCAGTGGAAGAACGTGAGAACAACCAGCGGTCTGTTCTGTATAATGAGGGAATGATCGACGCGGTTGCAGTACCCGGATTCCAGACGGCGATTAACATGCCGACAAAACTGGATCTTCACTATGATGCCGATCAGATAACAGACGTACATGTCGAAGTACAGTGCGTACATGAAAATGATCCCTGGGACGAGGAGCATATCCCGGAACAGGTCGACGGCATGGTCAATAATGACAAAGCGGTTGAACACGTGGACATAGCGCCTGAGGACGAGGCGAAGCATGTATCCGATACGGAAGTGGACGGCGAATGGCATCATATCTACGAGCTGAATTTCGGCTGCATCGGCAACAACAGCGTGCGTGTAGAGTATAAGCTGAACGGCGAACAGAAGTTTACGCAGTTTGAATTCAACGTGCTGGAAGAGCTGAGCGAGACGATTGAAGCGCACTCTGACTTCATGGTAAACGAAACTCAGGACAATGATCCGGACAGCCCGACATACGGCATTTACAGCGACTGGTATCTGTCAGGCGGAAAAGATGCGACGCAGCAGACACACTGGGGCGACGACTGGAGCCATGACAACATCAACTTCATGACAATGAAGAACTATCTGGATCCGGAAGCGGAAGAGATTGAGTCCATCGAGAAATACCTGATTGATTTCATGTGGAATACATACATGAAGAATACCCAGGACAATTACATGGTGGCCAATTATCTGAGCGCGTCGGGCGCATACAGTGACACGGCTTCTCCGTATACGAGAACATATTCCGAAATGATGGAAGTTACCGGATTTTTCAATATGTACCGTATTGAGAAGGCATATCCGGATCTGATTGACTACCGCGAGCCGGCGGAATGGTATCTGGACAAGGCATACAATATTTACTACAACCGTGTGGGTACGGGAGAGATCGGCTTCTACGGCGAACAGCAGGTTCCGCAGATAATCGAAGCTCTGCGCGACGAAGGCATGACGGAAGAGGCGGATAAGCTCCAGGAAAAATTTGCTCTGAGAAAAGGATCAAATATGGCGAACGCCGCTTATCCGTACGGCTCTGAGTTTGAGTATGACAATACAGGCGAAGAAGGCGCGTACGCGGCGGCAAAAGCGCTGATCGATTATTATCCGGATAATGAAAATACGGATAAAGCTCTCAGCAACATGGAGAGGGCAGAGTGGAAAACCCGCGCCATGAGAGGTCTTCAGCCGACGTGGTACTACTACGCGGATCCGGTATTCCGTGGCGGTGAGAGCTGGTGGAACTTCCAGTATACGGCGTCTCTTGCAGGCTCCATTATGGACGACTGGCTGCGTTATCAGGACAACGGCTGGGATACAGATTCCGGCGCATGGGCGCAGCGTATGAACTATGCGGCGAAACTCTCCAACTTCAACGCGGTCAACATGGGACAGATTTCAGATGAATCCGTGGGAGCTGTCAGCTGGAGATATACGTCTTCAAAAGGCGGTCAGGGAGCGCAGAATGTAAATGACGGCGGAACCCGCGTCATGAACAACGGCTGGAATGATTTCTCGGGAGAGAGTGAAGAAGGACTTTACGGTTCTCTGCTGAGAATCAGCGCGGACGTGGCGACGGATCCGGTATTCGGCCTTACGGGCTACGGCGCCGAGGTATCCAAAGACGGAAGCCGTTATACAGTAACGCCGAAGGACGGCATTGGAAAGAGAATCAATATTATCGACGATAAGGTATATGTAGAGCTTGAGCAGGATTCCTGCACAACCGCAGTGATTGACGAAAGCGGAGAATACATTGAGCTGGCTGTTAATAATACGACAGGCACGGAGCATGTCTCCAAAATCACGTTAAGCGGCGCAGGCATCGCAGACGGATTC
This sequence comes from uncultured Mediterraneibacter sp., assembly GCA_944381125.1. GTDB lineage: Bacteria > Bacillota > Clostridia > Lachnospirales > Lachnospiraceae > Mediterraneibacter. The sequence goes on from CALWKB010000050.1 coordinate 6,222, forward strand.
TACAGCGTGAAAGTAAACGGCGCGGAGGGAGAGCAGTGCTATGTATCAGGAAATGAAGGCATAGCTTACGCGGCTGTCCCGGCCGGCGAATCTGCTCAGATCACCATTGAGAAGATGGAAGGCGGAGAAAACCAGGCGCCGGCAATTCATGCCATCGAAACAGACGAAGAGCCGGAGGCTCTCGTACCGTTCCGTGTTGAGGCGACAGCGTATGACGACGGCGCTCCGGACGGAACTCTGACATACAAATGGGAAGTTACAGACGCACCGGAAGGCGCGGAGCTTACATTCGACGCGGACGACAATCCGTACGCGGAGGTAACGGCAGCGCTTGACGGCGAGTATACAGTAAAACTCACAGTAAGCGACGGCGAACTGAGCACAGAGGCAGAGAAAGTCATTACCGTAGGCAGAGCTCCGGAGAAAGCAGCTCCGGAAATCAGCGAGGCGTCCGCGGTGCAGAATCCGACAAATACAACGGTGGCTGAACTGAGCGGATCCGCAGAGTCCGACGGAGTATATGGAAATGATCTGGAATATGCATGGTCGGTGATTGACCAGCCGGAGGGCGGCAACGCAGTGATCGCGAATGGGGATCAGGCGGACGCTCTGATGAAAGCGTATGCTCCGGGCAGCTATACGCTGCGGCTTACAGTGACAGACAGGAAGTCGACAGTATATGACGAAGATATTTCTTCGTACAAAGATGTAACGATCGAGATGACCGGAAACGTAGACGGCATTGAACGCGGCGGCACGGTAATCACACAGGTGGGAACAGCGCCGGAGCTTCCGGATACAATGGAAGTAATTCATCCGGAAGGAACTGTGATCGACAGCGCGGTTGTATGGGATGAGATCGCGGAAGACAGCTACGCGGAAAAAGGCACGTTTACCACAGGCGGAACTGTTGAAGGCACAGATATGCGGGTGGAAATGACGGTTATGGTTGTAAAGGGCGAGGCGGCAAATATCGCTTCCATCGCACAGCCGAGCGCTATTATCAACACACCGCAGGATCTGGGCGGCGTGGCCGGCCTGAACGACGGCTATGAGCCGGCGGCTTCCAACGATACGTCTCACGGCGTATGGCATAACTGGCTCGGCGAGCAGGGATCTGACGCATGGGTACAGTATGACTGGGATTCCGAGGTTACGATTTATCAGTCCAACGCTTATTACTTTAAAGACGGCGCCGGCAATTTCGCGCCGAAGGAAGTATGGTATGAGTATAAGGACGCAAACGGCGAGTGGCGTCCGCTTCCGAACGCACAGGGATGCGGAACGGAGCTGAATCAGTACAATGTTACGACATTTGATCCGGTGACAACGACGTCAATCCGTATGAATCTGTCACCCAAGACGCTCGGATGCGGTGTAATTGAATGGCAGATTATGGGATACGCGGAGAATGTGATCGACAAGACACAGTTAAGACGCGTAATTGACAGCGCGAACGCGCTGGATCTGGATCTGTTTGAAGCGACAGAAGAGCAGATCGCGCAGCTGCAGGCGGCAATTGAAGAAGCGCAGCGCATCAGCGACAGCAGCGAGGTAACGCAGGAAGAAGTAGACGCGGCGGCGGCTAAACTTGCAAACCTGATCCTGACTCTTCCAACGGCTGACGGAAACCTCGCGTACAGTGCAAGCGTATCTACAAGCTATGTATCAAGCTGGGAAGTACTGGGCGCGGTGAACGACGGAATCGTCCGTGAGAATTCCCACAACCCGTCAGGGCCGAGATACGGTTCATGGGGCAACGCAAGCTCTTATGAAACAGTGACTTATACGTGGAATTCAGAGGTAACACTTACCGGAGCGGATATCTATTTCTGGTATGACGGAGATGAAGGAAATTACTTTAACGGCGGAATCAATGCGCCGAAGGAGTACTATTATGAGTACCTCGACAGTGAAGGAAACTGGCAGCAGGTAGCGAATCCGTCCGCATACGGCATTGAAATGGACGGCTTTAACAACACGACATTTGACGAAGTGACGACAACGTCGATCCGCATTACGATGATGAAACAGGCGAACGACGGAAACGGCGTGGGAATCATGGAGTGGAAGGTTTACGGCACAGTGCCCGAGCCGGGTACGGAAGCGGAAAACATCGCGCTTCAGGCGGCAGTCTCCGGTATATGCAGCTATGACGGAGAGGAAGGAAGACCCTATGACCAGGGCGGACTTCCGAAGATGAACGACGGCATTGAGCCTGCGTCATCCAATGATCTGTCAAACGGAGCATGGTTCAACTGGAACGACCGTTATGATTCCGATGGAAATATCCAGAACGCATGGGTAGCCTATACATGGGACGAGCCGATGATTCTGGAAAGCACAGACGTATATTACTTTACTGACTTCGGCGGACACAAGATGCCTGAATCTGTGACATTTGAGTATCTGAACGATGCCGGAGAATGGGTGGAAATTGCGGATGTGACGCCGGGATGTGAAGCGGATCAGTACAACACAACAGAGCTTGGAAATATCCGCACGACAGCCCTTCGCATGACGATGGAGCCTCAGTTCTTAAATGACGGAGATCCGGCGTGCGGCGTAGGCGTAATCGAGTGGAAAGTATTCGGAACAAAGGCCGGATCAGAAGAAGAACCGGTGATCAAAGACGCGCTGAACGCGGCGATCGAAGAAGCTGAGAAGAGAATCGAAGGAGAATACCTGGCGGAAGACTGGGAAGCGTTCCAGAGAGTTCTTGAATCAGCGAAAGCGGTAGCGGCGGATGAAAACGCGGATCAGACAGCGGTGGATGAAGCGACGGCTCTTCTGAATGAAGCGATAGAAGCTCTTGACGCGTCTAAACCGGAACCGCCGGAAGATGTGAACAAGGATGCTCTTGCAGCGTTGATTGCCGAGGCGGAGTCATACATCCGCACAGACTATACAGAAGACAGCTGGGCGGCATTCGCGGAAGCATTTACAAATGCGAACAGCGTCAACGAAGATCCCGCTGCAACGCAGGAAGATGTGGACAATGCGGCGGCCGCTCTTAAGGCGGCGATAGAAGGGCTGGTTGAGGCCAACCCGGATGTGAATCTTGACGAAATCCGCGCGCTGATCGATGAAGCCCTTGATCTTGACGAAAGCGCTTATACAGAAGAAAGCTGGCAGGCGCTTCAGGACGTGCTGGCTGAAGCGGCAGCGGCAGCGGCAGATCCGAACGCGACACAGGATCAGATCGACGCGCTTGCGAAAGCGCTCGGCGACGCGATCGCGGCGCTTGAAGAAGCTCAGCCGGGCGAAGATCCGGGCAAAGATCCGGGAGAGGAACCGGGAGAAGATCCGGGTAAAGAACCGGGAAAAGATCCGGGTAAAGAACCGGGCAAAGATCCGGGACAGAATCCGGGAGGCGGCACCGGCACGGGAACGGATAAAGAACCGGCCGGCGGTACAGGCGCAGACGATTCCCAGAATAACGGCGCGGCCGTACAGACCGGCGACAACAGCCCGGTTATGGCGTACGCGGTACTTGCCGTAATTGCGGCGGGCGCTGCATGCGTAACTGTTCTGAGAAGACGGCGCGGCTAAACGGCGCAGGAAAATGCAGACGGATATAGTCCGGTGACATGAAAGGGAACCGCATCGGCAGTTGAGGCTGTCGGTGCGGTTCCCTGCATCAGAAGAACAAACTCCGGGAAAATTCCTGAAAACAGGCGTATTCTTACGGCCGGAAAAATGAGAGCCGCGCATGGATTGGAGGATTGAAAAATATGGCGGAAATATGTTATTCTATAACTGATATGCAGAAGAATTACGGCTTGAAGGAAGGTATATCAGAGAGGAATCATGGAGAAAAGGTAAAGATGGTAACGATTAAAGAGATTGCGCAGAGATGCGGTGTTTCAATCGCGACGGTATCCAACATATTAAACGGCAAGCCAAATGCAAGCGAGGCGACGCGCCAGAAGGTACTTAAAGCGGTAAAAGAGCTGAACTATACGCCGAACAGTATTGCAAAAAACCTGAAACTTAAAAAAAGCCAGACGATCGGGGTAGTGGTAGAGGATATCACGGTTTTCTGTGCGCTGGGAATTATTGATGGTATAACAAAGTGCTGTGAGGAAAAAGGATATCATATTCTGCTGACAAATCTCCGCCTGTTCAAAAAATATCAGGACGCCTATTATACTGACAACAGTTATCTTATGCCCGTGGAAAAGGAAATAAGGGAGCTGATATCAAAACAGGTGGACGGGATCGTTTATGTCGCCACGCATGAGAGAATCCTTGGCAAGTGCCTTCCGGAACGCCTGCCCGTCCCGGCCAGTATGGCTTACGGCTACAGCAAATCGGAAGAATATCCGTCGGTGGCCGTGGATGATAAAAACGGCGCTTACAAGCTGGTCAGCTACCTGACGGGCATGGGGCACCGTTCCATCGGCGTCATTACAGGAAAGGACGAAAGTATACATACCCGCGACAGGCTCCGTGGATATCAGAAAGCGCTGTATGATCAGAATATTTGCTATAATCCGGATATTGTAATCCAGGGCGACTGGAAAAGGGAGTGCGGATACCGGTATACGGATGTTCTGCTGGAAAAGGGCGTGACAGCCATATTCTGTATGAATGATATTATGGCCGGAGGCGTCTACGACCGGCTTGAAGAGAAGGGGCTTATGCCCGGCAGAGATATATCGGTCGTGGGATTTGACAACAGAGACCTGTCCAATTTTTACAGGCCGCCGCTTACGACGATTGCGCTCCCGCTTGAAAATATCGGATACACTGCCTGCGAGGTTGTTATCGACATGATAGAGAAGAAAAAAGAAGAAAGAGAAGGGGCGGAACCCGCGCCGGGAGGCCTCAGAGAGATATATGAGGACTGCACCCTCCTGGTCAGAAATTCAGTAAAAGATCTGAACGGCCGGACGAACGGAAAAGTGACGGAACTGGGGAAAATGAAAAAGTGATGATACAGAAGTGCACAAAAAAGGAAAACTTTTTTTGTGCACTTCTTATAATATTAAACGTTATACTTGCGGATTTATTGACAAAGCATCCGGGGTGTGGTATAAAAAAATACAGTAAGTTAAAGAGGTGATTACGCCGCTGACAGAGGTGGTTGGAGAAGGCGTAATTATTTTTTTAATCAATTTGTTAAACGTTTAATAAAAATCAAAAAGGAAGGAGAGTTATGAAAAAGGCAGCTAATTCAAGTATTTCTCTCAGAAATATCCACATCTCGGATACATTCTGGAGAAAGTACATCAAACTTGTAAAAGATGTGATTATCCCCTATCAGTGGGATATCCTTAACGACAGACTGGAGGGGGTGGAGACAAGCCACTGCATTGAAAACTTCCGGATCGCCGCGGGGGAGAGCGAAGGCGAGTATTACGGCGCTGTATTTCAGGACACGGATGTGGCGAAATGGCTGGAAGCAGTCGGCTTTGTCCTGAGTTATGAGCGGGATGAGGCGCTGGAAAAGCTGGCGGACGAGACAATTGATCTGATCGGCCGGGCCCAGCAGCCGGACGGATATCTGAATACATATTTTACGATTAAAGAGCCGGGAATGCGCTGGTCCAATCTGATGGAGGGACACGAACTGTATACGGCCGGCCATATGATTGAAGCGGCGGTTGCTTATTATGAGTCGACGGGAAAGAAAAAGTTCCTTGAAATCGTATCCAGATTCGCTGATCTGATCTGCCGTACTTTTGGTCCGGAAGAGGGTCAGATACACGGATATCCGGGACATCAGGAAGTTGAGCTTGCGCTGGTGAAACTGTATCGCGTTACGGGGAAGAAGGAGTACCTTGAGACGGCGAAATATTTTATTGACGCCAGAGGCGTGGGGGAAAATTATTTTCTCAGAGAGGCCGGATCCGACGGCTACAAACTTCTTATGCCGGAGTTTATGAATTATGATCCGGTGTATTCACAGTCGGATATGCCGGTGCGGGAGCAGGAGAAAGCAGAAGGCCACGCGGTCCGGGCTGTTTACATGTATACGGCGATGGCGGATCTTGCCTGCGAGTACGGCGATGATTCTCTTTTTGATGCTTGTGAGAGACTGTGGAACAACATTGTGTACAGGCAGATGTATATAACCGGAAGCATCGGCTCCTCCGGAATACTGGAACGCTTTACGACAGACTATGACCTGCCGAATGATTACAACTATTCGGAAAGCTGCGCTTCCATCGGTCTTGCCATGTTTGGAAAGAGAATGGCGGATATTACGAAAGACGCAGGGTATATGGATACGGTGGAAAGGGCGCTGTACAATACGCTTCTTTCCGGCATCGCGATGGACGGAAAAAGTTTTTTCTATGTGAATCCGCTTGAGGTGTGGCCGCCCAGCTGTATGCCGAAGACGTCGAAGGAACATGTAAAGGCGGTCCGGCAGACATGGTACGGAGTGGCATGCTGCCCGACGAACATAGCGCGGACGCTGGCGTCCCTCGGACAGTATATTTATTTTCAGGAGAATGACAGGATATATACAAATCTCTACATATCCAACCGGGCGGAAGTGGAAATCAACGGAACTGCCTTTAGCCTGGAGATGACAGGAGATTTCCCGTGGAAAAACCGGATGAAGTTCCGGATCAGCGGAGAGAGAGAGGAACAGGCATCGTTTTATTTCCGGATTCCGGGATACGCGCGGCACTTCAGGATTCGCAGAGACGGACGGGAAGCGGACTTTACGGTTGAAAACGGATACGCGAAAGTAGAAGGCGCGTTCGGGGAAGCCAGTCTGGAGATTACGTTTGATGCTCCGGCGGAATTTGTGCATGCCAATCCTCAGGTGAGAGCGGATTCGGGAAAGACCGCGCTGGTAAAAGGCCCCCTTGTCTATTGTCTGGAGGAGGCGGACAACGGCGCGAATCTGGCGTCCGTATTTGTCCGGTCGGATCAGGAGATCTGCGAAGTGTACGAGAAGAAGCTTCTCGAAGGATGTACGGTGCTTAAGGTCCCCGGAAAGAAGATATCCGGGGACGGATGGGACGGACAGACTCTGTACAGGAGAGGAGGACCGCCTGCCCTTGAAGATGCGGAACTTACTTTTGTTCCTTACGGTTACTGGGGAAACCGTGAAAAGG
>CALWKB010000051.1 GCA_944381125.1 uncultured Mediterraneibacter sp.
TTGGCGGGAAGCTCTTCCAGCAGATCCACAGTATCATCCATATAGAGATCGTCCAGGAGATCTTTTAACTCTTTCTCCGAGAAAATCTCCACAAGATATGTCTGCATGGATGTCTCCATATTGGAAAACACTTCCGCCGCCTTATCTTTTGGGATAAGGCGGAAGGCAAGGGCCAGTTCGCGGTCATCAAGCTCTGAGAGCAGTGAGGCTATGTCCACTTCGTTCATTACATCTAAAATGCTTCTCACAGCTTTGAACTGCCGCTGCTGGAGAAGTTTTACAAAAATATCTTTGTTCATGATAAGTACCTCTCTTTATGTAATTTTCGTTCCTTAAGCTGCATAAATGACAACCGGCGCCAGAGTCCATAACCTCACCTCCTCGTATCGTGATTTTCCGGAAGATGTAAAAAGCTCCGTCAATGCCTGAACAATGACGGAGCCATAGCTTTTAATTTAAAACCATACTCAATGTGGACCATGCATCGTTCAAGCTTTAGCATCACAGGGCATATCAATTGCATTAGGCTGCGCCTTCACGACACGGCCTGCTGACCATCTAATCGTGTCTCCACGATCCCGCGGCAGCAATCTTCGGGACAAAAAACCCAATCCCTGTGGTAACCTCACCTACCGAAATGATGTATTATTTTTTTATCTGTCTTATTGTAGTCCAACTGACCGGGATATGTCAAGAAAATTTCTGTGGGGAAATGAATCTGCCGGCATAGAATCGCCAAAGAAAAGGGTGAAAAGCAGAGTGAAATCTGTTATAATCAAATCCGTAGGTAAGAATTACAGATACAATGCATACCTGCATAAAAATCATATAGAAAAGAGGAAAGACAATGGAGTATAAGATCACAGGTTATAAACCCGAAAAATTATTCCACTTTTTTGAGGAGATCAGCGCGATCCCGAGAGGATCGGGAAACGAGAAAGGAATCAGCGACTATCTCGTTAAATTCGCAGAAGACAGAGGTCTCTGGGTATATCAGGATGAGGCGCATAATGTCATTATCAAAAAGGCGGGAAGTAAAGGCGCGGAGGATAAAGCAGCGGTCATGCTCCAGGGACACCTTGATATGGTATGTGACAAGCGTGCCGGTGTAGAGCATGATTTCGAGAAAGAAGGGATCGATCTGGTCGTAAAAGACGGCGTCCTCTGGGCGAACGGCACGACACTCGGATCAGACAACGGTGTGGCAGTTGCCCTGATGATGATGGTCCTGGATGACAATGAACTTCAGCACCCGCCCGTGGAATGCGTATTTACAACAGAAGAGGAAGTAGGGCTCAACGGTGCTCAGGCTCTGGATAAATCTTTGATCACAGCCCGTACGATGATCAATATGGATTCTGAGGAAGAGGGCGTGGCAACGATCAGCTGTGCAGGCGGTCTGCGCATCCAGTTTACAAGACCGGTTAAAAGAGAGGCGGCGGAAGGAAGCCTTGTATCCATTAAGATCGAAGGGCTTCTCGGCGGACATTCCGGTATGGATATCAGCAAGGAGAGGCAGAATGCGAATCTTCTGATGGCGCGCATGGCGGACCATCTGATGCGGAATACAGACGGAAAGCTCGTAAGCTTTGCCGGAGGAACAAAGGATAACGCTATAACCAGGGAGTGCGAGGCGTCTCTGATATATGCGGATAAGGCGGAGGCAGAGAAAGCAGAGAAGCTTGCATGCGCGCTGGCAGAGGATATGACAGAGGAGATCACGCCGTATGAACCGGATTTTGCCTGTGAGATTTCTGTGGAGGATGGAAGAATCGCATCAGCGATCCCGCAGGAGGATGCAAAGGCATTTGTGAGCGCGATCCGTCTTACACCAAACGGAGTATTCAGCCGCAACCTTCATATGGACGGCTTTGTGGTTACCTCTTCTAATATAGGTGTGGTAAGGGCAGACGAGGATCAGCTTGTGTTCGTTGTATCTCCGCGTTCTTCTGTCGCATCCCTTCAGGAAGACACAAAGGCACGCTTCCAGACCCTGGCAGATACATTTGGATTTAAAGCGGAATACAGCGGAGAATATCCGGGATGGAGCTATGCGGAGGAGTCTAAGATCCGTGAAGTATTTGTAGAAAGCTACAGGGAACTTTTCGGCACAGATCTGAAACTTGAAGCAATCCATGCGGGGCTGGAGTGCGGACTTTTCACAGAGGCGATCCCGGGACTTGACGCTATCGCGGTGGGACCGACATTGTATGATGTGCATACTCCGGACGAGCATGTGCCGCTGGATTCCTTTGAGCGTTTTTATGAACTGCTCAAGGATGTCCTGGCCAGACTGGCAGCGTAAAAAAATACAGGAGACAGTTATGAGAGCAGCATCAATATGGTGCTGCTCTTTGGCAAAGGAGGACAGGTATGGAAGCGGGAACTTTTTATGCACAGCTTAAAAGGACGCTGGAAACAGAAGCCGGGGATGTGTGGACCGAGACTGTTCTAGAAGGAGAGCGCAGAGGGGAAAAGCATCTGCTGACTTCCGGACCGGAACGGGAGGAGGAAAAACCGCGCGTGTTCAGAGAGCGCATCAGACGCGCCCCCAAGCTGGTCATCTGCGGGGCTGGACATGTGTCCATGCCCATTATCCGTCTGGGAAAGATGCTGGGATTTACAGTGACTGTGCTTGAGGACCGTCCTAAATTCGCAGACAATGCAAGAACGGCGGGCGCGGACCATGTCATCTGCGAGACGTTTCGGGAAGGACTTTCGAAAATCAAAGGGGATTCTGACACCTGGTTTGTGATAGTGACCAGAGGGCACCGCTATGATTCGGAATGCCTGGAAGCAATACTAGGGAAAGAATCTGCATATGTGGGAATGATGGGGAGCAGGCGGAGAGTGGCTGTCGTAAAAGACCAGCTCGCGCAAAAAGGTGTGAGCCGGGAGAAGCTTGACAATGTGTACACGCCTATAGGATTGAAGATCAGCGCGGAGACGCCGGAAGAAATTGCGGTTTCCATAATGGCTGAGATCATCCGGATCAAAAACAGCCGGGAGCAGGGCGCCGGATATTCAGCAGAACTTCTGGAAGCGCTGGCAAATGAGAAACAGAAAGCAGTGCTCGCGACCATAATTTCCAGGAAAGGATCTGCACCCAGAGGAGTCGGGACGAAGATGCTGGTCAGGGAAGATGGAAGTACATTGGATACTATAGGAGGCGGATGCGTGGAGAGCGAGATCATCCAGAAAGCACGCCTTATGCTTCACGCTGGTGAGCCGTTATTTCAGATTTGCAGGGAAGATCTGACAATGGAAGCCGCGGAGGTTGAAGGCATGGTCTGCGGAGGGGTCGTAGAAGTGATGCTGGAGCTGATATAAAAGATCGGCAAAATACCCGTGGCATTTATATTGACACAAATTTTAGCTGGTGTTACCATAACTACATAGAGAAAATAATCACATGCTTATATAGGTTCATAATCGGTTGAACGTCTCTACCAGCCGCCGGAAACGGCTGACTATAAGTATGCGGGCGGCGGGGCGCGCCGGTCTGCATATGCGATGGAAAGAGGAGGACGGCCGATGAATGAATCTATTTTTATTTTAAAAGGGAATATCATATACAGTAAAAGTCTGACCGAGTTTGAAATATGTGAACATGGGTACCTGGTATGCCGCGAAGGACATGTAGAGGGCGTGTATCAGACACTTCCGTTTAGGCTGGGCGGGAATCCCGTCTATGATTACGGGGACTGTCTGATCGTACCGGGGCTGGTGGATCTTCATATTCACGCTCCCCAGTATTCCTTTCGCGGGCTGGGAATGGACATGGAACTTCTGGAATGGCTGGAGACGAATACCTTCCCGGAAGAAGCGAAATACGAGTCGGCGGATTATGCGCGGAAGGCGTATGGGATATTTGCCGATAATATGAGAAAGAGCGCTGCGACAAGAGCATGTATTTTCGGGACTGTACACAGAGAGGCAACGCTGCTTCTCATGGATATGATGGAAAAGACCGGGCTTGATACTATGATCGGGAAAGTGAATATGGATCGGAACTGCCCGGACTATATTATAGAAGAGACTGAGGAATCTGCAGGGGAGACGCTGGAGTGGATAAAGGACGTGCTGCACAGAAAATACAAAAATACGCATCCCATCCTGACACCGAGATTTACTCCGAGCTGTACCGATGAGCTGATGGAAGAGCTGAAAAAGCTGCAGATGCGGTACGGGCTTCCGCTTCAGTCCCATCTGTCGGAAAATCAGGGAGAAATCGCATGGGTAAAGGAGCTGTGTCCCTGGGCAGATTTTTATGGGGATGCATATGACAGGTTCGGGCTCTTCGGCGCGGACTGTCCGACTGTAATGGCGCATTGTGTGTACAGCGGTGACAGGGAAATAGAAAGAATAAAGGAAAATGGTGTCTTTATTGCCCATTGTCCGGAATCTAATATGAATGTCTCCTCGGGAATTGCGCCAGTGCGCAGATTCCTGCAGCAGGGGCTGCATGTGGGGATCGGAAGTGATGTGGCGGGCGGTTCCACGGAGAATCTGTTCCGCGCGATGGCGCATGCAGTGCAGGCTTCCAAATTGAGATGGAGGATCAGTGATGACAGCCTTGAAGCGCTGACCGCGGAGGAGGTTTTCTACATGGCTACAAAGGGCGGCGGCGCCTTTTTCGGAAAAGTAGGAAGCTTTGAAAACGGGTATGAATTCGATGCAGTAGTTTTGGACGATACCCGTCTTGCTCATCCGCAGCCCCTGGATGTCAGGAGCAGGCTGGAGAGAATGATCTATCTGGCGGATGAGAGGGAAATCCGCGCAAAGTATGTAAAAGGAAACAAGATTGATCTTACTTAGACCGGAGGTGAGATTTATGGAGGAGAGAAGACCGGAGAAAACGGGAACAGATGAAAGAGAAAAATCAGTAAAAAAGCCATTGGAGCGAGAGCATGTGATCGGGAAGAGTGTCAAAAGAGTGGATGCTTTTGAAAAGGTAACCGGCCGGGCAAAATATACTGATGATTTGTGCGGCCGCAATGCATATGTGGCGAAGGTGATGCATTCCACGATTGCCCACGGATATGTGAAGTCCATAGATACGTCTGAAGCAGAGAAGATTCCGGGGGTGGTGAAAATCGTTACCTGTTTTGATGTGCCGGAGTATTATTATCCGACAGCAGGGCATCCGTGGTCAACGGAAGAAGCTCATCAGGATGTGGCGGACAGGCTTCTTCTGGTAAAGCATGTCAGGTATTATGGCGATGATATTGCGGCAGTAGTGGCAGAAAATGACGTTGCTGCAGCTCAGGCAGTCCGTGCTCTGAAAGCCGAATACGAGGAACTGCCCTTTGTGCTGGATGTCCGGAAAGCCATGGAGGACGGCGCTCCCCAACTCCACGAGAACTATCCCAATAATATCCTGGCCCACACCTCTATACGGAACGGGGATTATGAGAAGGCTGTAAAAGAACCGGGACTTACAAAAGTAGAAGGATGGTATGAGACGCCCACTGTCCAGCACTGCCATATTGAGAATCCGGTCTGTTACGCTTATATGGAACAGGGACGGATCGTAGTCGTGACATCTACCCAGCTTCCTCATATATGCCGGCGGATCGTGGGGCAGGCGCTCGGAATCCCGTGGGGGCAGGTGCGGGTTATTAAACCGTACATAGGCGGAGGTTTTGGCAATAAGCAGGACATTCTGTATGAACCTCTCTGCGCATACCTGTGTACCCAGATAGGAGGAAGGGCTGTGAAGCTGGATACCTCCAGGGAGGAAACCTTTGTATCTACAAGAGTCCGCCATGCGATCCGGTTCCACATTATCTCATATGTACATCCGGACGGGACCTATGCGGCGCGGAAATTTGAGAGTTTCTCAGATCAGGGAGCGTATGCGTCCCACGGTCACAGCATCGCGGCTAAAGGGATGGGCTGTTTTCCACAGTTATATCCCTGCCCGAATATCGAGGCGGATGCATATACTGTTTTCACAAATAAATCAACAGCAGGAGCTATGAGAGGTTATGGCATACCTCAGGCGATGTTTGCCATGGAGAGCCACACAGAAGATGTGGCGCGCGCGCTGGGGATACCGTCCTATGAATTTCGGATGAAAAATGTTATGCCCAAGGGATTTAAGGATAATTTTTCGAAAAATGTAAACTATTACGATTCCTTCAGGGAGTGTATGGAAAAGGGAAGGAAAGATTTCGAATACGACAGAAAATTGAAAGAATATGCTCATCAGACGGGAGATATCCGCAGAGGTGTAGGAATGGCAGTCTTCTGGTATAACACAGGGGTATGGCCCATCTCGCTTGAAACGTCAGCGTGCCGGATGGTGCTCAATCAGGACGGAAGCATTCAGGTACAGGTGGGAGAGACGGAGATAGGACAGGGCGCGGATACGGCATTTGCTCAGATGGCCGCGGAGACTCTGGGGATCCCCTTTGAGATGGTTCATGTGATATCAACCCAGGATACGGATGTGACTCCTTTCGGGACGGGGGCATATGCATCCAGGCAGACTTACATGGCGGGATTTTCCATACGTCAGACAGGGGAACTCCTGAAAAAAAAGATCATTGAGACTGCTCATGAGCTGACGCGACAGATGAAAGAAAATCTTGATATTATAAACGGATATATTGTCAGAACAACAGATGGAGAGACACTGATGACTCTGGGAGAGCTTGCGGCAGAGAAATTGTACAGCCTTACAGACAACGGGCACCTGACAGCGGAGAGCAGCTATCAGATTAAGAATAATGCTTATTCCTTTGGCTGTACATTTGCTGAAGTAGAGGTGGATATCCCGGGATGCCGGGTAGAGGTCAAGGATATTTTGAATGTTCATGACTGCGGTAAAGTTATCAATCCGGCTCTCGCGGAAGCGCAGGTACACGGCGGCATGAGTATGGCGATCGGGTATGCGTTGTCAGAAAAACTGTTGTTTGATGAGAAGACAGGCAGACCGCTCAATAATAATCTGCTGGATTATAAGCTCTCTACATTTATGGATCACCCGGACCTGAAAGCAGAGTTCATCGAAAATCCGGAACCTACGAGCGCGTTCGGGACGAAGGCTCTGGGAGAGCCTCCGACATGTTCGCCTGCTCCGGCGATCCGCAATGCTGTACTCCAGGCGGTGGGAGTGGCGTTCGACGAGATTCCGATGAGACCCCATCTGTTATTTGAAGGATTTAAAAAGGCGGGGCTTATCTGAGTGAGAGGTTTTGTTTGGAGGTGACAAAAATGTATGATATGAAAGATTTGTATGAAGCCCGAAGCGTGGACCATGCAATCAGTCTTCTCAAGGAGCACCCGGAAGCTCAGATCATCGCGGGCGGCAGCGATGTGCTGGTACAGATGAGAGAGGGCAAACGGGCGGGAGTTGAGCTGGTGAGTATCTATGGCCTGGATGAGCTGCGTGGTGTGCGCATGGAGAAGGACGGTACGCTTCGGATCGGTCCTCTGACAAGCTTCTCACATATTGCTGAAGATCCGTTGATCCGGAGATATATCAGCGTTTTAGGCGAAGCGGTTGACATGGTTGGAGGACCCCAGATACGCAATATCGGAACAATCGGAGGAAATACATGCAATGGTGTTACATCCGCGGACTCTGCTTCCACGCTTTTTGCGTGGGATGCTGTGATCGAACTGACCGGACCGGAGGGGGTACGTCAGATTCCGATAAGGGACTTTTACATACGGGCCGGAAAAGTGGATCTGCGTCCGGCCGAACTTCAGACAGGTATTCTTATACGCAGAGATTCATATGAAGGATACAGAGGACATTACATCAAATATGCTATGAGAAATGCCATGGATATCGCTACATTGGGGTGCTCTGTAAATGTAAAACTTTCGGATGACAAGAAAACGTTTATCGATGTCCGGATAGCCTATGGGGTAGCAGGACCTGTCCCCATTAGAGCGGCGCATGCGGAAGCAGCGGGCAGAGGACTTCCCGTAACAGAAGACAGTATCGAAAAGATCAGCAGTACAGTGCTTGAAGATGTGACTCCCCGGGACAGCTGGAGAGCGAGCAAGGCGTTTAGGGAACACATTTCAAAGGTGCTCTGTAAACGGGCGCTTACGGAAGCTGTGAAGATGGCCGGACAGGAAGATACAGAGGATATTGGTGAAGGGGTAACCGAAGACAGTGCGGAAGCCGGAGAAAGCGTGGAGATCTGTCGGGACGCTGCTCCCAAAACAGTACAATTTTCCGGAGACAGCGCCGGAATACGGACGGGAAACAGGCGGTATAAACTGGTCCGCTGCCGGATCAATGGCGTGGAGCGGGAGGCAGTCGTGGATGTTCGCGCTTCCCTGACAGACATGCTGCGCAATGATTATTCTCTGACAAGCGTGAAAAAAGGCTGCGAGGTAGGAGAGTGCGGTGCATGTAATGTGATCATTGACGGCGAATGCTATAACTCATGTATCTATCTGGCTGTATGGGCGGACGGAAAAGAAATCCGGACTCTGGAAGGGCTCATGGGACCGGGCGGTGAGCTGTCGGACATTCAGCAGGCATTTATAGATGAAGCGGCAGTGCAGTGCGGATTCTGTACTCCGGGAGTGATCATGAGCGCGGTGGAAATACTGGAGAGCGGGAAAGAATGTTCAAGAGATGAACTGAGAAAGCTGCTATCCGGACACCTGTGCAGATGTACAGGATATGAGAACATACTGAACGCGGTGGAAAAGACGATGAAGAAAAGGCTGGCGGAAAAAGGCGGAATTAGCTTGTGTTCAGATAATTGACTTTATTGCTTTTTTAAAGCAGGGGCATCCGCGGACCTCATGGCAGAGTCCGCGGATGCCCTTGCTGTCATATTTACATATTTTAGGAGTTTGTTGTATAGTTGTATATTTCTTTGATTTTAAAGGTGGATTCTGGTTCCGGTCTTCCCGAGAATACCGTCTTTTGCCTTCTCAAGCAAGGTGATCAGCGCCTGGCGGCCGGGCTTGGACTCGGCAAATTCTACGGCAGCCTGTACCTTTGGCAGCATGGACCCTGCCGCGAAATGACCTTCATCAATATATTGCTTTGCTTCGTCTACGGTAATGTCTCCCAGCCATTTTTCGCCTGGTTTTCCGTAATTGATGGCTGCTTTTTCCACGGCGGTCAGGATGATCAGGAAGTCAGCGTCCAGTTCTTTTGCCAGAAGGCAGCTTGCAAAGTCTTTGTCAATTACCGCGCTGGCGCCTTTTAAGTGGTTGCCCTGGCGTGTGACAGGGATACCTCCGCCCCCGCAGGCGATGACCACGTCTCCTGAGTCTACCATATTGCGGATCGTTCCGATCTCAACAATTTCCTGCGGCTTTGGGGAAGCGACCACGCGGCGGTAACCGCGTCCTGCATCCTCTTTCATGATATAGTCGTATTTTTCAGCCATCAGATCAGCCTGGTCTTTTGTCATAAAGCGTCCGATAGGCTTGGAGGGATGGTCAAATGCCGGATCATTCGGATCTACGCGGACCTGCGTGATCATGGTCGCCACCGGAATGTCAGTGATGCCCCGGTTCAAAAGCTCTTCCCTGAGCGCGTTCTGAAGATCATAACCAATGTATGCCTGGCTCATGGCGACGCAGACAGACAGCGGCGTGTTCGGCTGCTGCGGATCTTCGTGGGTGAGAGCGATCATGGCGTTGTTCACCATACCGACCTGGGGACCGTTGCCGTGAGCAACGACGACCTCGCAACCTTCCTGGATCAGGTCAACAATGGCCCGGGAAGTGATCTTCACGGCTTTCATCTGTTCCGGAAGCGTATTGCCAAGGGCGTTTCCGCCCAGGGCAATTACGATACGTTTCTTTTTTTCCATAATGAGCCTCCTGCATTAAGCCTCTTTTACAGCGGCAATCGTCTCTACCTCACAGAGAACTCCCTTTGGAAGCGCCTTTACCGCAACGCAGGAGCGCGCCGGTTTTCCTGTAAAATACTTCGCGTATACTTCATTAAATGCTGCAAAATCAGCCATATCAGCGAGGAAGCAGGTTGTCTTCACAACGTCTGTGAATTCAGCTCCCTGACTTTCAAGAAGTGCTTTGATATTCTGCATGACCTGCTCAGTCTGCTCTTCGATCGTGGTGCCGACTACTTCTCCTGTTTCCGGAGAGAGCGGGATCTGTCCGGAGAAGAAGGCAATCCCATTCAGGATGATTCCCTGTGAGTACGGTCCGATAGCTGCAGGTGCATTTTGGGTTTCGACATATTTTAACATGATAATTGTCCTCCTTAAATTCTGTCTGGTGTCAGAGCAGGGCAGCGGGTGCGCCTGCTCTGGCGACTGCGATGGTTTCTATTCAAAGATCCTCGGCGTTGATCTTTCTTCCAGCTTTTTAAGAATGTCGGCCGGATCAGCGAATTTTGCAAGGAAGATCATAGCTGCGATGATGTACGGTTTGTAGCTTGCCTCTTTGTACAGCGGGTCTCTGTAACGGTCAAATACGCTTGCGTCAACCTCGCCTTCCTCACAGCTTACACCAGTGATATCAGCCGGCAGGCAGTGCATATAGAGCGCTTTGCCATCTTTTGTCGTCTTCATCAGCTCTTCTGTACAAGCCCAGTCTTTATGCTGCGCGTTCTGTGCCAAAAGCTCCTGCTCCAGAGCCTTGATGCCGTCAAAATCACCGTTTCCGTAAAGCTCGGTACGTTTCTCCATAGCGGCGAACGGAGCCCAGCTCTTCGGATATACGATGTCAGCGTCTTTAAATGCTTCAGCCATGCTGTTTGTCTTTGTGAATGTACCGCCGGATTTCTTTGCGTTCTCCGCAGCGACAGCCTCGACCTCCGGGAATACTTCGTATCCTTCCGGATGAGCCAGAACCACGTCCATTCCGAAACGTGTCATCAGTCCGATGATACCCTGGGGAACGGAGAGCGGCTTGCCGTAGGAAGGAGAATAAGCCCATGTCATTGCGATCTTTTTGCCCTTTAAGTTCTCCACACCGCCGAATTCATGGATGATGTGGAGCATGTCAGCCATTGCCTGCGTCGGGTGGTCGATATCGCACTGCAGGTTGACAAGAGTCGGTTTCTGTTCAAGGATGCCGTCCTTGTTGCCCTGAGTTACAGCGTCGACAACTTCGTGCATGTAAGCATTTCCTTTGCCGATGTACATGTCATCGCGGATACCGATAACGTCCGCCATAAAGGAAATCATATTTGCGGTCTCGCGCACGGTTTCGCCGTGAGCCACCTGGGATTTTCCCTCGTCAAGATCCTGGACTTCAAGACCGAGCAGGTTGCAGGCGGATGCGAAAGAGAAGCGGGTGCGTGTGGAATTGTCGCGGAAAAGAGAGATGCCAAGGCCGCTCTCAAATACTTTTGTGGAAATGTTATTCTCTCTCATGTAGCGGAGCGCGTCGGCAACGGTGAAGACCGCTTCCAGTTCGTCGTCCGTTTTCTCCCAGGTCAGGAAGAAGTCGCCTTCATACATGTCTTTGAAGTTCAGTTTGTTCAGCTTATCGATATAATCCTGTAATGTTTTCATTTTGATTTGTCCTCCTTATTAAATATGAAATGTATTTTACTCGCAGTAGCATTCCGGCAGTGCCGCGTATACAGCCGCGCATGTTACCAGATCCTGTTTCCATGTCTTTTCGTTGGGGGCGTGCGCCTGCGCCTCGGCTCCCGGTCCGAACCCGATGCAGGGGATGCCGTTTCTTCCCATGATGGATACGCCGTTTGTAGAGAAGGTCCACTTGTCGGTGAGAGGACGGCTCTGGCGCATTTCCAGTGTTTCGTCCGCGCCGATTCGCCTGTCCCCGTAAAGGGAGGTATATGCTTTTTCAAGAGCTTTTGTGACCTTGTGGTCCTTCGGGATCGCCCATGTGGGGAAGTAGCACTCGATTTCGTACACGCAGCCGGTGTAGGACGGCCGGTCGTAGTTGTACATGGATACAACCACGTCGTCGCCGTATTTCCGTACGCTGGGAAGCGCGCGGATTTCGTCCAGGCAGCTCTCCCATGTCTCGCCGAAGGTCATGCGGCGGTCAAGAGATACCGCACAGGAATCCGCAACCGCGCAGCGGCTGGGCGATGTGTAGAAGATCTGGGAGACAGTAACCGTACCGCGTCCGAGGAAGCGGGCTTCCTCCCAGTCCGGATTGTATTTCGGATTCAGCATTTTTACGAGGCCTTTGATCTCTGTCTCATCCGCGTCGTCGTTTTCATTGAGAGCGCGCACGTCCTGGAGAATATCGGCCATCTTGTAAATCGCGTTGTCGCCGCGCTCCGGTGCGGAGCCGTGACAGGAAACGCCTTTTACATCAATACGGATTTCCATACGTCCGCGCTGTCCGCGGTAGATGCCTCCGTCGGTAGGCTCTGTGGAAACAACAAATTCCGGCCGGATTTTGTCTTCGTTAATAATGTACTGCCAGCAGAGGCCGTCGCAGTCCTCTTCCTGAACAGTTCCCACAACCATGATTTTGCAGCCTTCCGGGATCAGTTCCAGATCCTTCATAATTCTCGCGCCGTAAACAGCGGATACAAGTCCTCCGCACTGATCGGAGACGCCGCGGCCGCCGATCTCGGTTTCGTTTTCATACCCTTCGTACGGATCAAACGTCCAGTTGTCAATGTTTCCGATGCCTACTGTGTCAATGTGCGCGTCGTATGCGATAATTCTTTCGCCGGCACCCATGTAGCCGATGACATTTCCCTGAGGATCAATGACAACTTCATCAAAATCCAGTTTTTTCATTTCTGCTGCGATTGTGTCGATGTGCGCTTTTTCATCACAGCTCTCTCCCGGATTTTTAACAATGGCGCGCAGAAACGCTGTCATATCTTTCTGATACCCCTGTGCGGCTTCTTTGATTTTGTTGAAATCCATAATTGTTCTCTCCTTTTAGATAGTGAATAAAAAGTGATAAGTGGTATTGTTCTGGTACACGCGGAGCCGGGCGGCGGAGGGCGCCGTCCGGGAAACTCCGTCTGGATGTTTGAATAGTTGCTCTATGGTAAGGAAGCGTCAGATTATCTGTCGTTTCCGTCCCAGACAATTGATTTATAACGGTCGGGATCCGTATCTCCTTCTGTAGAGAAGAGGAGCACGCGGGATGTTTTATTGAGCCCCAGATGTTCTCTGAGAGGACGGTATTCATCCATCGTCATAATGCAGGCCAGTACGCCGAAAGGCGCGGCGCCGGATTCTCCGGAAGTTACAGGCTGATCGCCTTTTAAGGGAGCGGCCAGCATGCGCATCCCTTTTGCGGCTACCCAGTCGGGAGCGGCGGTAAACGTGTCGACGTGATTTTTCAGGATATCCCATGAAATGGTGTTCGGCTCGCCGCAGGCAAGTCCGGCCATAATCGTTTCCATATCGCCGTCTACAATCCGGATGCCGCCGTCAGCGGCACAGGCGCCTTTGTAAAGGCAGGCCGCGGCTTCCGCTTCCACGACAATGACTTTCGGCGGATTGTCAGGGTAGCGGTTGGCGAAATATCCCTGGACCGCTCCGGCGAGAGAACCGACGCCGGCCTGAATAAATACGTGAGTGGGGCGGCCGCATCCGTCTTCGTTAAGCTGCTCGTCTGCCTCCATCGCCATTGTGCCGTAGCCCTGCATGATCCATGAGGGAATTTCCTCATAACCGTCCCATGCGGTATCCTGCACCATGACGCCGTTTTCGGTCTTTTCCGCCATGGCGTTTGCCATGCGGACGCATTCGTCGTAGTTATATTCTTCAATCGTCGCCTCGGCCCCTTCGGCAAGGATATTATTCAGTCTTGTCTGTGTGCTTCCTTTTGGCATGAGGACAACGGCCTTCTGTCCGAGCCTGTTTGCCGCCCATGCTACGCCTCGGCCGTGGTTGCCGTCAGTTGCGGTAAAGAAAGTAGCCTGGCCGAATTCTTCGCGAAGTCTGTCTGATGTGAGCACACTGTACGGAAGCTCGGAAACATCTTTTCCTGTCTGTTTTGCTATGTAGCGCGCCATGGCGAAAGAACCGCCGAGCACTTTAAATGCGTTCAGACCGAAACGATAAGATTCGTCTTTGACATAAATATCCTTCAGACCCAGATATTCCGCCATTTTCTGCAGATGGGCGAGAGGGGTTACCGTGTACTGGGGAAAACTTTCGTGAAATGCCCGGGCTTTCCGGACGTTTTCAAGAGCCATAACGCCAAGCTGGGCGTCGTCGGTTTTGGGCATGTTGTTGACCGCCCATTTGATTGTTTCCATGTGTGAGACCTCCTTAATATAAATGTCTTGCATATGCCGGTACCATCATCAACCACTGACTGCAGACAAGTCTGTGCAGCGGCTGCTGCCGGTGTAGAGAACATGCGCCAGCTTGAATGCGCCGCATGGCGGCTCCTTCTCGCTGCATGGCGTCCGCCATATGCCGGTACCATCATCAACCACTAACTGCAGACAAGTCTGCGCAGCGGCTGATAATGGTACCGGGCGCATGTTCATTCTTTGTCCATGTAGCTGTATAGTGTGAATTTTGATATTCCCAGAAGGGAAGCTACTTTGTCGCCGGATTTTGTTATAAGAAAGGCGCCGGCGTTGTTGAGAAATTGTACGACAGAGACTTTGTCGTCTTTGTTCATCAGGGCGACGGGTTTGCCGACTCTGGCGATGGCCTGTTCGATCAGCTGGTCCAGCAGTTCGTTGACGTTGTGGGTGATTTTCTGCGGCGTGCCGGAGCTGTCTCCCTGCCGGTTGTTTTCTCCTGCCTGTATCAGTGAATGAAGCGCTGTTTCGGCGGCGAGAAGCGTAGTGATGTCATAGTTGAGCGAAAAGAGATAGTTTACTCTGCCGTTTTCATCACGGATGTACAGCGTGCTGGATTTCAGGATTCTGCCGTCGCCTGTTTTTGTAAGATAGGAAAGTCTGTCTTTGAGCGACGAGGGGTCTGAACGCAGGGCTTCCAGTACGACGCCCGACGGCCCGTCGCCTTTGGAGCGTTTCGATACATGGCCGTTTTCGATATGTACAATGGACTGGTTCAGATCCTTCTGTGTGAGATCGTGTATGACGACTTCGCAGGAGCTGCCGAACTGAACGGCAAGACCGTGCGCAAGCTGTTTGAGGAAATCAAGCTTCGGATCCACTTTTTCAACCTCCCTTCTCAAAACAGACCCCGGAATATCCCGGGGGATTTTTTGCGACGACGGCGGGCAAAAGCCCGGAACCGCCAAAGATAATGGCATTGATTTTCCATGCCTGAATGTGCTTTCTGGAACTTCTGTTGATTTGTTTTCTAAACTCATCATAGCATAAAAAAGAAGAGAGTCAATAGTTTTTCAAATTATTTTTTAGGTAATCTAAAAAATATTTAGAGAATTTGTTGCATTTATATATTTTTGATGTTATTCTATTTACAGTGAAGGAATACGTGTGCGATATGCACAAAAAAATCAGGGGAACCGCCAACCCCGCTGTGTTCAAAATTAATAAAAAAGGAGAAGAAAAAATGCTGATTTTAGGTAACGGGAGAGTTGTGACTCGAGACCCGCAGATGCCGTTTCTGGAGAACGGCGCTGTCGCCGTTGAAGGCAGGAGCATCCGTAAAATCGGAACGGATCAGGAACTGAGAAGCGCCTGGCCGGACGCGGAGTACATCGATGCGAAAGGCGGGCTGATCATGCCGGCGTTCATCAACGTGCACGAACATATTTACAGCGCGTTTGCCCGGGGGCTTTCAGTAAATGGTTATGATCCGAAAGGATTTCTGGATATTCTCGACGGGATGTGGTGGACGATTGACCGTAATCTCACACTGCATGATACATATTTAAGCGCGATGGCTACTTATATCGACTGTATCAGGAACGGTGTGACAACGGTTTTCGATCATCACGCAAGCTTCGGTTCTGTCAGAGGCTCCCTCTTCGAGATTGAGAAAGCGGCGAGAGAAACCGGCGTGCGCTCCTGTCTGTGCTATGAGATCTCGGACCGGGACGGTATGGACAAGGCGAGAGAGTCGGTGGCGGAAAACGCGGAGTTTATCCGTCACGCGTTAAAAGACGATACGGGAATGATCGCGGGAATGATGGGCATGCATGCCCAGTTTACGATTTCCGACGAGACATTTGAACTGGCGGCGGCAAATAAGCCGGACAGTGTCGGATACCACATTCATGTGGCGGAAGGAATTGAGGATCTGCACCACTGTCTCAGACATTACGGCAAACGTATTGTGGACCGCCTTATGGATCACGGCGTCCTGGGTGAAAAGACGCTTCTCGGACACTGTATTTATATCAATCCGCACGAGATGGATCTGATTAAAGAGACTGATACCATGGTGGTGCATAATCCGGAATCCAACATGGGCAACGCCTGCGGATGTCCGCCCACGATGGAACTGGTGCGCCGGGGGATTCTGACCGGCCTGGGTACGGACGGATACACGCATGATGTTATGGAATCATATAAAGTGGCGAACGTGCTGCACAAGCATCACCTCTGTGATCCGAATGCGGCCTGGGCGGAGGTGCCGCAGATGCTGTTTGAAAATAACGCGCGCATCGCAGAACGCTATTTTCCGCAGAAACTCGGCGTACTGAAAGAAGGAGCCGCGGCGGATGTGATCGCGGTGGACTACAACCCGCTGACGCCGATGCATGCGGGGAATGTAAACAGCCACCTGCTTTTCGGAGTGTCGGGCCATGATGTGGTTACGACAATCGCCAACGGCGAGGTGCTGATGAAAGACAGGAAACTGACGCGGATCGACGAGGAAAAGATTATGGCCGACTGCAGACAGGCGGCGGCGGAACTTGCCGGAAGAATCAATGGCTGAGCAAAAAGAAAGGGACAAAACTATGGCTAAGACAAACAATACAAAAGCAATAAAAGACAACTCAGAACTGTTTAAATGGGACGGCCGTCCGACTTTCGGACAGGTTCTGCCGCTTGCGGCCCAGCACGTACTTGCCGCGGTGGTCGGATGCGTAACGCCGGCTATTCTTGTGGCAAATGCGGCGAACAATGCCGGCGGCAGCGTGGATATGGGGCTTCTGATCCAGGTATCGCTGGTGTTTGCCGCTTTATCGACGCTGCTTCAGTTATATGCAAAGAAGATAAAACTCGGGAGCGGGCTTCCGGTTATCATCGGCGTAAGCTTCGCTTATGTTCCGACAATGACGGCGATCGCGGCCCAGGCAAAAGATGTTAATACCATCTTCGGCGCCATGGTAATCGGCGGCGTGGTGGCGATTCTCGTAGGGCTTTTTATCCGCCAGATCCGGAAAGTATTCCCTCCGCTTGTAATCGGAACGGTAATTCTTGCGATCGGACTGTCTCTCTACAGTACGGCGATTAATTATATGGCGGGAAATTCCTCCAACACGTTCGAAGTAATTGTTGAACAGCAGGGCAAGACAGAAGCGCTTGTATACGGCTCCTGGCAGAACTGGCTTGTCGCTTTTATTACACTTGGAATTGTTGTTCTGCTGAATCATTACGGAAAAGGACTGTTCAAGCTTGCGTCTATTCTGATCGGACTTCTCTGCGGATATGTCGTGGCTCTTTGCTTCGGTATGGTTGATTTTTCAGCTCTGTCTTCCGCGGGATGGTTCCAGGTGCCGATGCCGCTGGCGTTTGGTATGGAATTTGACATTTCGGCGATCCTGCCGCTGGCGATTCTGTTTCTCGTTAATTCGATTCAGGCGATGGGTGATTTCTCCGCGACGACGACAGGCGGCATGGACCGGCTGCCGACGGATGATGAGCTCAACGGCGGTATTATCGGGTACGGCGTGAGCAATATCGCGGGCGCGTTTTTCGGCTGCCCGCCGACGGCTACATACAGCCAGAACGTAGGTATTGTAGGTTCTACAAGAGTTGTCGCGAGAAGAGTATTTTCCGCGGCGGCGGTGATCCTGCTTATCGCCGGACTGATCCCGAAGTTTTCCGCGCTTCTGCGGACGATTCCTCAGTGTGTGCTCGGCGGCGCGGTCGCTTCGGTATTCGCGTCCATCGCCATGACCGGAATCAAGCTGCTTGTTACCGAAAAACTGACATACCGGAATACGACGGTCGCGGGACTTGCCATTGCCATCGGCATGGGCGTAACGCTCAATGACGGCTGCCTGAACCAGATGACACAGAGCATCCACGGCGCGCTGAATATGAGTATGAGTCTGGAGAGCTTCCAGTCAATTATCAATAATACATTTGCGTCTTCGCCGGTTGTGCTGGCTACGATTTTCGCAGTAGTCCTGAATCTGATCCTTCCAAAAGACAAGTCGGACGTGCAGTAGACGCAGAGACGGGCAGCAGCCGGAACCGGCGTACTCTTGACGAAGCCGGCCGGGAATAACAGGAGGAAATAATAATGAGTGATATTATGAGACCAATGTCTTTTGAACAGCTTTTAAACTGGATAATGACAGAGCATAAGAAGAGCGGGACTGTATTCGGGGAACGCCATCCGTACCGCGCTTCCGGGAAATACAGCCGGACTATATTTGAAAGAACTCTGGAGACGCCGGTGGGACCGGCGGCGGGGCCTCATACACAGCTGGCGCAGAATATTGCCGCCGCATATTATACAGGAAGCCGTTTCTTTGAACTGAAGACCGTGCAGATCATGGACGGGGCGGAGCTTTCCGCATGTGTGAACAAGCCCTGTATTAAAGCGGATGACGAGTGTTATAACTGCGAGTGGTCGACAGAGCTTTATGTGCCTCAGGCAATGGAAGAATACATCAAAGCCTGGTTTCTGTGCAAGGTGATCGCGAAAGAATTCGGACTGGGCGATATGGACGGCTTCCAGTTTAACATCAGCGTCGGATACGATCTTGCGGGAATCAGATCGGAGAAGATCGACAATTTCCTAAATACAATGAAGCATGCCGGAGATTCTGAAATATTCCGTTCATGCCGGCAGTATCTTCTGGATCATGCGGATCTGTTTGAAAATGTGACAAGGGAAGATATTGAGGGAATATCCGGCGAGATATGTAATTCGGTTACGATTTCCACGCTTCACGGATGTCCGCCCGAAGAGATTGAACGTATCGCCATGCATCTTATTACGGAGAAAGGGTTCCACACATTTATCAAATGCAACCTGACGCTGCTCGGCTATGAGTACGCAAGAAAAATGATGGATGATATGGGATATGATTATGTGGCTTTCGGAGACTTTCACTTTAAGGACGACCTTCAGTACAAAGACGCCGTTCCCATGCTGGACAGGCTGATGAAAGTCTGTGCGCAGAGAAATCTGGAGTTCGGGGTAAAAATTACAAATACTTTCCCGGTGGACGTAAAGCAGAACGAACTTCCCAGCGAAGAGATGTATATGTCGGGAAAATCCCTGTATCCTCTTTCGATTTCCGTAGCGGCAAAACTGGCGGAAGACTTCGGCGGAAAACTGCGCATTTCATATTCCGGAGGAGCGGATTATTACAATATTAAAGAGATTGTTGAAGCCGGCATCTGGCCGGTAACGGTCGCCACAACGCTGCTGAAACCGGGCGGATACGACAGAATGGCGCAGATGGCGGCTCTGCTTGAAAAAGAAGGGGCGGTATTTGACGGGATCGACGTTTCGGCGGTGAAGGAACTGGTGAAGAAGGCGAAGACCGATCCGCATCATGTAAAAGCAGTAAAACCCCTGCCGTCCAGAAAGATGAAGAAGCAGGTGCCGCTTCTGGACTGCTTCACTGCGCCGTGTAAGGAAGGATGTCCGATTCATCAGGATATCCCTGCGTATCTGCAGCTTGTAAAAGACGAAAAATATGCGGACGCGATGAAGGTTATTACGGAGAAAAACCCGCTTCCGTTTATCACAGGCACGATCTGCGCGCATCCGTGCATGAATAAATGCACCCGTAATTTCTATGAAGAATCCGTATATATCCGCGGCATGAAGCTGAAGGCGGCGGAAAACGGATATGAAGAGCTTATGGATCAGATTGAGGCGGCTCCGGTGACAAAGAGCGGAAAAGCAGCCGTAATCGGAGGCGGCCCGGCCGGTATGGCAGCGGCGTATTTCCTGCGGCGCTCAGGTATGGAGACGACGCTTTTTGAAAAGAAAAATGCGCTCGGCGGCGTGGTGCGGCATGTAATTCCGGAATTCCGCATTTCGTCGGACGCGATTGACAAAGACGCGGCGCTTCTTGAAAAAACAGGAGTAAACATATATCTGAATTCGGAAATTACAGATCTTGATATGCTGAAAAACGCGGGATATACGGCAGTCATTCTTGCCACAGGAGCGTCAGAACCGGGAATTTTAAGACTGGAAAAAGGAGATCCGGTCAACGCGCTTGAATTCCTGGCGGAATTTAAGGAAAAAGACGGCGATCTGGATATCGGAAAGAATGTTGTGATTATCGGCGGCGGAAATACGGCGATGGATACGGCAAGGGCGGCGAAGCGCACAAAAGGCGTGGAACATGTATATCTTGTATACAGAAGGACAAAACGCTATATGCCGGCGGATGAGGAAGAACTCGTTATGGCGGTGGAAGACGGCGTGGAATTTATGGAGCTGCTTGCTCCGGCAAGGCAGGAGAACGGCAGACTTCTCTGCAAAGTAATGAAGCTTGGCGATTATGACGCTTCCGGAAGAAGGGGAGTGATTGAAACCGGAGAAGAGAAAGAGATTCCGGCGGATACGGTGATCGCGGCAGTAGGAGAACGCGTTCCGACTGTATTTTACAAATCATGCGGCATCAATGTGAATGACCGCGGACGCGCCGTAGTAAATGAAGAGACATGTGAGACCAGCCGGGCCGGCGTATATATTATCGGCGACGGTCTGGGCGGCCCGGCGACGGTTGTGGAAGGAATCCGCGACGGCCTTAAGGCGGCCGCGGCCATAATCGGAAGCGCTCCTGTCAGCGATTTCGAGCCGGAGACGGATGAAGATACAATTTACGGGAGAAAAGGAAGTCTTGCCGGCAGGAAAGAAGGAAACGGCGAGGCGGGACGGTGTCTTAGCTGCTCCGGCATCTGCGAGAACTGTGTGGAAGTATGTCCGAACAGGGCGAATATTTCTATCCGCGTGCCGGGAATGGAAAAGCATCAGATTATCCATGTGGATTATATGTGCAATGAGTGCGGCAATTGCCGGAGCTTCTGCCCGTACGACAGCGCGCCGTATCTGGACAAATTTACTCTGTTCGCGGACGAGAAAGACATGGAGGACAGCAAAAACCAGGGATTTGCCGTGCTGGACGCGAAAACAGTGAAATGCAAAGTGCGTTTCTTCGGGGAAACTTATGTGTGGACAAAAGGAGAGGAGACGAGAATACCCGACGGTCTGCAGAAAGTCATGGAGGCGGTCTGCACGGAATATTCCTATCTGCTGAGATAACAGTGAAAAAATGATATATATTTATCAGGATAATCAATTATGTGAGACAGATTCTCTGATTGAGGCGGCGGGGCTTGCCGAATGGAATCATCCGGTTGTCTCCGCCGTCGGAGCAGGAGGGAAGACAAGCGTACTCAGGCGGCTGGCAGGAGAATACGCGGAAAGAGGAAGCGGGGCGGTTGTCACTACAACGACCCATATACGGGAAGAGCTGCAGCCCTGGTTCCTTACGGAAATTTCGAAAGAAAAACTGCTCGGCATACTGAAAAATCAAGGCCAGGTATGGACAGGAATCCCCTGCGGAAACGGAAGGCTCGGACGACTTCCGGAAGAATATTTTCTGTGGATCTGCGGACTGGGAATTCCTGTGCTGACAGAGGCGGACGGGGCGAGGATGCTTCCTCTTAAATGTCCGGGAGAGAGAGAACCTGTCATACCCGGACAGACAACCCATGTACTGTCGGTATACGGGCTGGACGCAGTGGGAAAGCAGATTGCGGAGGTCTGCTTCCGGCCGGAACTGGCGGCTGAGCTGTTGAATAAGGATATAACGGAACCGGTTGCCGCGGAGGATATCGCCAGACTCGCGGTTTCAGAAAAAGCGGGAAAGAAAGGCTGTCCCGGTCACGCGGCATATACGGTTATTTTAAATAAAGCGGACGATGAGCCGCGCAGAAAATACGCGGCGGAAATCGCCTCCATACTGGCGGAGCATGGAATCAGCCGTATCGTGGCGGCTTCTTTTCGCCCGGCGGAGGATGCGCGGGGGATACCGCGCGGAACAGGCAGACAGATTCTGTAAGTAAGATATTCGGGAGGCCGGAAAAATAAATGAAAATACTGATAAAAGGAGCGGGCGACCTGGCGACCGGAATCGCGGTCCGGCTGTACCGGGCCGGACACCGGATTCTGATGACGGAGCTTCCGGAGCCTCTGACAGTTAGAAGAACAGTGGCGTTTTCCCGGGCGGTTTATGAAGGATATGCGAAGGTGGAAGATACAGAGGCTTTTTTCGCGCGCACGGAAGAGGAAGCCGGCGCGATTCTGAACCGGGGAGACATTGCGGTGACGGCGGATCCGAAAGCAGCCTGCAGAGAGTGGTTTGTGCCGGATGTAATTGTAGATGCGGTTCTCGCGAAGAAAAATCTCGGGACAGAGATTACCGACGCGCCTTTTGTGATCGGAGTGGGGCCGGGATTTACGGCGGGAAAGGACTGCAACTGTGTGGCGGAGACAAAAAGAGGACACTTTCTGGGCCGGGTGATCTGGGAAGGCGGCGCTATTCCAAATACGGGCGTGCCGGGAGACGTGGGCGGATATACGACAGAGCGCCTGCTGCGCGCGTCCGCCGACGGAGTGATAGAGCCGAAAGTGAAAATCGGAGACGTCGTTGTGAAAGGACAGGTGGCTGCCGTTACAGGAGGCGAACCTGTATATGCCCGGATGTCAGGTATTGTCAGGGGCATGTTGCAGGAAGGCGCCAGAGTAGTAAAAGGACTGAAAATCGGGGATATAGACGCAAGAGCGGAAATCTCCCACTGCCGCACTGTATCGGATAAGGCAAGCGCCGTGGGCGGAGCCGTGCTGGAAGCAGTATCTGCCTTTGAAAAGGCGGCGGGGCGGTACGCATATGTGACGCTGGCGGCCGGACTTGGCAGCCGTTTCGGCGGCGGCAAACTGGAAGCTCTGGCCGGAGGAGTTCCGATTTATGAGCGGGCGCTGAGAAGGATGCAGGCGTTTGGCGCATTTCCGTCATATATGGTCACCGGTTCGGAAGAAATGGCGGAAACGGCGCTTAAGTATGGCGCCGCTCCGGTAATAAATACAGAGCCGGAACGCGGCATCGCTCATTCCATGCGGCTGGGACTTGAAAGAGCGCTGGAACACAATCCGGATCTGAAGGGAGTATT
This sequence comes from uncultured Mediterraneibacter sp., assembly GCA_944381125.1. Taxonomy (GTDB): domain Bacteria; phylum Bacillota; class Clostridia; order Lachnospirales; family Lachnospiraceae; genus Mediterraneibacter. Next base: position 23,183 of record CALWKB010000051.1, read on the forward strand.
GTTTTCAGTCTGCGATCAGCCCTGGCTGAGCCCGTCTACCGTACAGCGCATCTTTAATACGGCGCAGCTGCATCCCGGAAGTATTGTGTGCGCGGGCCTGGGAGAAAAGCGGGGCAATCCGGTGCTGTGGGACCGGCGGTATTTTCCGGAACTGATGACTCTCACGGGAGATGCGGGAGGCAGACAGATCATGGACAGACACGGGAGCCGGATAAGAATTGTGCAGGCCAGGGAAGAAGAACTGAAGGATATCGACGTAAAAAAAGATCTGCTTTGAGCGGATCAGATGAATTAAGCGGCGAGGAGATGAAAAATATGAGTCAAAACGGCAGAGACAACTCCGGGTTTATACACTGCGCGGAAGGATGCATCGGGTGCGGGATATGTGTAAAAAACTGTCCGGTAAACGCCATAAGCCTGGAAAACAGACAGGTGAAAATCGACGGCGGAAAATGTATTGCCTGCGGGATGTGCGCGGTGAAATGTCCACGGGGAGTACTGATGGATAATGCCGGGATTTTTTCCCGGAGCGGAATGAAAAAAGGGAAAGAGACTTACTGCTTTACCGTAAACGGCGTTGTGCGCGGTACGGATGAGGACAAGCCGCTTCTGCGCTACTTAAGAGACGATCTTCATCTGCATTCCGTAAAGGACGGCTGCAGCGAGGGCGCGTGCGGCACATGCACCATTCTTGTAGACGGCAAAGCGGTAAAATCCTGCGTGCTGACGACAAAGCTTGCGGCAGGGCGAGACATAGTTACGACAGAAGGACTCAGCGAAGCGGAGAAGGAAGCGTTTGTGTTCGCCTTCGGCTCAAAAGGATCGGTGCAGTGCGGATTCTGCATTCCGGGCATGGTGATGGCGGGAAAGGCGCTGATTGATAAAACGCCGGATCCGACGGAAGAAGAGATCAAAGAAGCGATCCGGGGAAATGTATGCCGCTGCACGGGATATAAGAAGATTATAGAGGGGATTCAGCTGGCGGCGGCGATTCTCCGGGGCGACGCCTCCATAGAAGAAGAACTGGAAAAAGGAGATGCGTACGGCGTAGGAAAGAGAGCGTTCCGGCTTGATGTGAGGGAAAAAGTACTCGGCTACGGAGAATATCCGGATGATGTGGAGATGGAGGGCATGGTGTACGCCTCGGCCGTCCGTTCCAGATATCCGCGGGCGCGGGTGCTTGATATCGACTGCGAAAAAGCCCGGGCGCTGCCCGGCGTCCTGGCGGTCCTCACGGCGGAAGACGTGCCGAATAATAAGGTCGGCCATCTGCAGCAGGACTGGGATGTAATGATTGCAAAGGGCGACGTCACGCGTTGCGTGGGGGACGCCATATGTCTTGTGGTGGCGGAGACAAGGAATACGCTTGAGAAAGCGAAAAAACTTGTAAAGATACAATACGAGGAACTTAGGCCGGTGACCTGTGTGAGGGAAGCGATGGCGGACGAAGCGCCGAGGATTCATTCAAAAGGAAATCTCTGTCAGAGCAGGCATGTGACCAGAGGAAATGCGAAAAAAGCTCTGGCGGAATCAAAATATGTCGTAACGCAGACCTATACGACTCCGTTTACAGAGCATGCGTTTCTGGAGCCGGAGTGCGCGGTGGCTTTTCCGTATAAAAACGGGGTGAAAGTATATTCTTCGGATCAGGGAGTTTATGATACGCGGCATGAGATTTCGATTATGTTCGGCTGGGAACCGGAGCGCGTCGTCGTAGAAAACAAACTGGTAGGCGGCGGCTTCGGAGGAAAAGAGGACGTATCCGCCCAGCATATTGCGGCGCTTGCCGCAGTTAAGGTGCAGCGTCCGGTCAAAGTAGTATTTTCGCGTCAGGAATCCATTCATTTTCATCCGAAACGTCACGCGATGGAAGGAACGTTTACGCTGGGATGCGATGAAAACGGTATTTTTACCGGAATGGCCTGCGAGATTTATTTCGACACCGGAGCGTACGCATCCCTGTGCGGACCGGTTCTGGAGCGCGCCTGCACGCATTCGGTCGGGCCGTACTGTTATCAGAATACAGATATCCGGGGCTACGGATATTATACGAATAATCCTCCGGCCGGAGCGTTTCGGGGATTTGGCGTCTGCCAGAGCGAGTTCGCCCTGGAGTCCAACATTAATCTGCTTGCGGAAAAAGTCGGTATTTCACCGTGGGAAATCCGCTACCGCAATGCGATAGAACCCGGGAAGGTCCTTCCGAACGGCCAGATCGCGGACTGCTCTACCGCATTGAAAGAGGCGCTTCTGGCAGTGAAGGACGCCTATGAAAGAAATCCGGGCCGAGCGGGAATCGCCTGCGCCATGAAGAACGCGGGGGTCGGAGTCGGCCTGCCGGACAAAGGCCGCGCGAAACTTGTCGTGCATGACGGGAAAGTAGAACTGTACAGCGCCGCGTCCGATATCGGGCAGGGGTGCGCCACTGTATTTGTGCAGATGGTTGCCGAGACTACCGGGCTCGGGAAAAAAGATATTAAGAATATGGGAGCCAACTCCGAAGTGGCGCCGGATTCGGGCACAACCTCCGGGTCGCGTCAGACGCTGATTACCGGAGAGGCCGTGCGGATGGCCGCGGCGGATCTGAACGAGGCGCTTGCGCAGGCAGGAGGAGACCTGACAAAGCTGGAAGGAAGAGAATTTTTCGCCGAGTTTTTTGATCCGACCGATAAGCTGGGCGCCGACGTGCCTTATCCGAAGAGCCATGTGGCATATGGTTTTGCCGCCCACGTGGTAGTGCTGGACGATGACGGCAGAGTAAAAGAAGTCTATGCGGCTCATGACTCGGGGAAGGTAGTGAATCCTGTCGCGATTCAGGGACAGATTGAAGGAGGAGTCCTGATGGGGCTCGGATATGCACTGACAGAAGATTTTCCGCTCAAAGACTGTGTGCCTCAGGTAAAATATGGAACGCTGGGACTTTTGCGGGCGCCGCAGATACCGGATATCCATGCCGTTTATGTGGAAAAGGAGCAGCTCCTTCCTTTTGCGTACGGGGCAAAAGGAATCGGCGAGATCGCGACGATTCCCACCGCGCCCGCGGCGCAGGGCGCATATTACGCCATGGATCATGTCCTTCGGACAAAGCTTCCGATGGAGGATACGTATTATTCCAAAAAGCAGAAGGCGGTGACGTGTTCATGAGATTTGGCGCGGTAATCGCGGCCGCCGGAATTCCCGGCGGCTTTGCCGCTTACGACAGGGCGGAGCACGCGGACGGCCCGGATATGGTGCGGAGAATGATCCGGGTATTTCATCAGGCAGGGGTGGAAGATATCGCCGTGGTGACCGGATATAAGGCTGAAGAGACGGAAAAACGGCTGGCAAAGCTGGGAGCGGTGTTTTTAAGAAACCCCGGATATGCAGGGGAGCAGATGCTGGATTACGCGGTGCGCGGACTGGATTATCTGAGCCGCGGATGCCGGAAAATATTTTTCTGCCCTGCCGATGTGCCGTTATTTTCGGCGGAGACAGTGCGCGCAATGGCGGGAATAAACTCGCCGGTAGTCATTCCCGCGTATAAGGGGCGGAAAGGACATCCGATTCTGATCGACGCGGAAATTGTGCCTGCAATCCGATCATACAGGGGAGAACGGGGCCTGAAGGGAGCGGTTGACGCTTCCGGCGCGGAAGTTTTCCTGCTTGAGGTGGCGGATCCGGGCGTCGCCGTCCGCGCCGGGGAAGACCGCGTTTTTGAGACAATGGCCGCCGACAGGGAAATCAGTCCGATTTATGCAAGAGTGAAAGTACAGCTTGTAAGAAACGCCCCGTTCTTCGGGCCGGGAATCGTAACGCTTCTGAAACAGATACAGGCGCTCGGCTCTGTGCGGGAGGCGTGTGAAAAAACAGGAATGTCCTACAGTAAAGGATGGAGCCTGATCCGTACGGCGGAACGGGAACTGGGATACACGATTGTGGAACGGAGCCCGGGAGGAAAAGGGGGAGGCGCCGCCGAGGTGAACAGCCGCGGCCTTGCGCTTCTTGAGCGGTATGAGCGGTTTGAAAAGGAAATAGCCGATATCGCCCGGGAAAAGTACCGGGAGATTTTTGCAGAAAAATAAGGCAGGACGCCCCTGCCTTTTATCCTCAAAGCGATTGTTTTTTAAAAAATAATCGAATATAATAAAGAAAAATGATCATCACAGGAGGAGGAAAGGATGAGAAAAAAGATAATGGCGGCAGTTCTGGCCGCGGCTCTGACCGTATCTGCGGCCGCCTGCGGGAACAGCGGAGAGGAAAAATCCGACGCCGGGAAAGAGACGCATGAAAGCGCCGGCGAAGAGACGGAAATACAGGTGTTTATCGCGGCAAGCCTGAATACGGTTATGACGGAAATCGCGGAAAAGTATAACGAATCCCATCCGGATGTAAAAATCACTTTTAACGCAGACAGCTCGGGAACTCTGCTGACACAGATCCGGGAAGGGTACGAATGCGATCTTTTCTTTTCCGCGGCGCAGAAGCAGATGGACGATCTGGAAGCAGACGGCCTTATGGCGGAAGGGACGAGAGCCGATGTGGTTAATAATCAGGTGGTGGTTGTTACCCTGAAAGGCAGCGGCACGAAAGTCACGGGCCTGGAAAATCTCGGAGACGCGCAGAGTATCGCGCTGGCCGGGGGCAGCGTTCCTGTTGGAAGATATACAAGGCAGGCGCTGATCAGTCTGGGAATGCTTCCGGACGGCGGCGACCCGGCGGCCATTACCACCAGGGAAGTATCAGAAGCGCTCGGAGGCGTGGAGATCAGCGAACAGGATAATGTGAGCAAGGTTCTGACTGCAGTGGCGGAAGGCTCCTGCGAGGTGGGAACAACATATTATTCCGATACATACGGTTATGAGGAGGATCTTGATATTCTCGAAAAGGTAAGCTATGATCTGACCGGAGATGTGATTTATCCGGTCGCCCGTGTGATCAATGAGGAGGCGGACGAGGCTCAGACGGACGCGGCGGAGGATTTCCGGAAGTATATCCTTTCGGATGAGGCAAAAGAAATATTTGAAGCGTATTATTTCGACACGGATGTATAGCCGGCGGATCAGGGGAAGAGCGCTTTTTCAGAAAGGAAGAACAGATACCGGTCCGCCGGAGAAAATCACCGGAGGACAAAGAGGAGGAAATCAATGGAAGAGATTGTGAATATTTTGAAAGAACTGGACTGGAGTCCCCTTGCCATTACGCTGAAAACCGGGGTGGTGGCTACTGTTATCTCTTTTTTTCTCGGGATATACGCGGCCAGAAAAGTGGTAAAAGCATCTCCCGGGGTAAAAGCGGTGATCGATGGAATCCTGACTCTGCCCATGGTACTTCCGCCTACCGTGGCGGGATTTTTCCTCCTTCTTTTGTTCAGCAGAAGGAGGCCTCTGGGAGAATTTCTTTTTGAAGAATTTGGCTTTAAAGTGGTACAGACGTGGCTTGGTTGTATTATTGCCGCGACGGTCATTGCGTTTCCGCTGATGTACCGGAATGCCAGAGCGGCCATGGAGCAGGTGGATGTGAATCTGATTTATGCGGCGCGTACGCTGGGCATGCCGGAATACCTGATATTCTGGAAAGTTGTAATTCCCGCCGCAGGGCCCGGCATCGCCTCCGGCACTATTCTCACATTTGCAAGGGCGCTGGGAGAATACGGCGCCACATCTATGCTGGCGGGAAATATACCGGGAAAGACGGGGACGATTTCTCAGAAAATTGCGATGGTTATTCAGGACGGAGACTATCTGACGGCCGGCATCTGGGTGGCGGTTGTTATGATAATTGCGTTTCTGATTATTTTTCTGATGAATCTCATATCCGGCCGGAAGATGAAAAATGTGGGGAGGTGGTAGGGCATGAGTATCTCCTTACATATCCGAAAAAAACTGGATACTTTTGTCCTCGACGTAAGCTTTGACAGCCGGGCAAAAAGAATCGGCATACTCGGAGCTTCCGGATGCGGAAAAAGCATGACGCTGAAAAGCATCGCGGGTATTGCGACTCCTGACGGGGGAAAGATAGAAGCGGACGGAAGAGTGCTGTTTGACAGCGCGTCAAAAATTAATATAAAACCTCAGAAACGAAGAGCCGGATATCTGTTTCAGAACTACGCCTTGTTTCCGACCATGACAGTAGCGGAAAATATAGGAGCGGGCCTGAGGTGCGGCAAAGCTGAAAAGGCGGAGCGTATAGGGAAGATGGTGGAAAAGTTCCGCCTGCAGGGACTGGAACAGAGGCTTCCGGCGCAGTTGTCGGGAGGGCAGCAGCAAAGAACAGCTCTGGCGCGTATTATGGCGTATGAACCCGATATTATTTTGCTGGACGAGCCGTTTTCTGCTCTGGATATGTACCTGAAGGACCGGCTTCAGAGAGAACTTGCGGAAATGCTTGAAGATTATGAAGGAACGGTAATAATGGTATCGCATAACAGAGATGAAATTTACCGGTTCAGTGAGGAACTTCTGATTATGGATCAGGGGAAAATAGAAGTATGCGGGAAGACAGAAGAGATATTTGCGGATCCGGTAAGCAGGACTGCCGCCGGACTTACCGGGTGCAAGAACTTTTCACGGCTTCTCAGAACAGGAGCTCATACGGCGCTGGCTTTGGACTGGGGAGTATCGGTCCTGACGGAAAAAAAGGAGATTCCGGAGGACGCGGAATGGATCGGATACCGGGCCCACGATTTTATTCCGGTCTGGGGGGAGGGAGGCGTGAATATGCTGAAGTTTGAGCCGGAAAGCAGCGCCAGGCTCCCCTTTGAACATAATTATTATATAAAAGCAGAAGAAACGGTATGCTGGTTCGTGCAGCGTGAAAGGCTGAAAGAGATCGAAGAGAAGGGCTGTCCGGATTATTTAAAACTGTCGGAAGAAAAAATGCTGTTTTTAAAATGAGATCATTATGAAAATCACCGGAATGCCGGGTATATTTTCGGCTATTTGAACTGTTTTTCTTGCCATATAGTTTCAATTACTATATAATGAAGACATTGGGGTGATAATATGACAATTGATACAAACGATATACTGAACAGCATTCTGGAAAGCCTCTCCCGTATTGATTATATCCGTCCGGAAGAGATACCGAATATCGACCTGTATATGGATCAGGTCACAACGTTCATGGACACACAGCTTGCGTCTACAAAGAGATACGGCGGGGATAAGATTCTGACAAAGACAATGATCAACAATTACACGAAGAACAATCTTCTGCCGCCGCCGGAAAAGAAGAAATACTCAAGGGAGCATCTGCTTTTACTGATTTTCATTTATTATTTTAAAAATATTCTGTCCATCAAAGATATTGAGACGGTTCTGAAGCCTCTGAAAGAGAAGTATTTTCAGGGGGAGGAAGAGATAGAGCTGGCTGATCTGTATGACGAGATATGCAGTCTGGAAAAAAGCCGCATCGAACAGCTGCAGACGGCTGTCAAAGCCGATTATGACCGTTCGCGGGAGACGTTTTCGGACGTCAGGGACAGGGAAAGCAGAGAGGAACTTCAGCTTTTTGCTTTTATATGCAGTCTGAGTTTTGACGTGTATCTGAAGAAAACAATGATTGAAAAAATAATTGACGGGATTTCCGCTGAAAAGAAACCCGAAGAATAAGACGCCGCAGCCCCGGAAAGTGATTTCCTTCACTCTCCGGGGCTGCGGATTTTACCGTACGGATTATTCTCTGCCGATTCTTTCGAATACCATGTCGTATCCGTCATTCCCATAGTTCAGAGACCGGTTCACCCGGCTGATTGTAGCGGTGGAAGCGCCTGTCTTTTCCGCGATTTCAAGGTATGTCTTCTGCTCCCGGAGCATCTTCGCCACTTCGAATCTCTGAGAGAGAGAAAGCAGTTCGTTGATCGTGCAGATATCTTCAAAAAACGTATAACATTCTTCTTTATTTTTCAGACTGAGAATAGCGCTGAAGAGATAGTCAACAGCTTCTGTCCGGATTTTTTTGCTCATGATTATCCAATCCCCTTTTCAGATTACTCTAACAGATAAAAACGGCAGCCTGTTTTCCGGCTACCGTTACATTTTAGCACACTAAATTCTTAAAGTCCACCTTTTTATCGGATTTTTCCTGCGTTAATAAACGGTCTGATTTTTTCAAAGTCGGTCGTCACCACAAGTTCTTCCGGGAACGCGCAGTATTTAAGAAGACTGGCGGCCCGTTCAAAATTACCTGCGTCAACATCAATATGAGCGTCGCTTCCGGTTGTGACAGGCACGCCGTACTGCCGGCAGAGGTCAAGCATAATCAGCATGTTTTCCTTGGCGCCCACTCTGCTGCTCTGGGGGCGAAGGGAAGAATTATTAAGCTCCAGTAAAGTTCCGGTTTCTTTTGCCGTTTTTACAAGAATTTCATAATCCACGGGGATCCGGCTGTCATCCGGATGGCCGATGATATTGACATATGGTTTCTTCATTACTTCCACATAGGCTCTGGTGTTGTTTTCGATTGTCGATTCACTGCGGTAGCACGGCGGATGTATGCTCGCAACCGTGATATCCAGCTCCCGGCAGATATTTTCAGGAAGGTCTACGGTGCCGTCAGAGTCCATAATATTGAGCTCCGCGCCCATCAGAAGCCGGATCCCGTGCATCTGCCTCGGAATTACGTCATAGTTCATAAAATAGAAAAGTCCGCATGTCTTCTCCAGCTGGGGCGCGTGTTCTGTCACGGCCAGGGCCTGAAGCCCTCTGGCCGCCGCCGCGCGCGCCATTTCCGACAGAGTACTGTAGGCATGGCCGCTGGCGATTGTATGGGAATGTGTATCCACAAGAATTTTCATAACATTTTTCCTCCTACTTCAATTCTAAAAAAGTATAACATATTTTCCTTTATTTTTCCATTGTCGGAGAGTTCCTTAGATGCTATAATGGTTATGTTGTAGATTCTGTTAATAACGGGGTACAAAAGAGAGGAGTATACATATGAAGTGTCCGATTTGTGGAAAAGAGGTTGAACTGAAAAACAGACAGGTAGGCACCGACGAAAACGGCGAACCGGTTTTTAATGAATACGCAGTCTGCCGCGACTGTAAAAAGCAGTGGAATCTTGACAGGCAGCGAGCTAAGAAAGAGGCGGCGAAAAAAGAGGCGGCCGCGGCTGCAG
>CALWKB010000052.1 GCA_944381125.1 uncultured Mediterraneibacter sp.
CACTGGGGACTGGACTGGTTTATGCGACAGACGGACACGGATCTTGTGTTCCCCATGCACATGCAGGGACGGTATGATCTCTATGACCGGCTGATGGAAGAGCCAGTGGCAGCCGGCTACCGCGGTAAGATAGCGCACATCACCGGGGAAGGGCAGGTGTTTGCGGTCTGAGCGCCGCAGCAGACAGGAGACAGTTTTTATGCAGGTAAAGATCTATACAGACGGGGCGGCGAGAGGCAATCCGGACGGGCCGGGCGGCTACGGGGCCGTCCTTGAATATGTGGACACAAAGGGGCAGCTTCACACAAAGGAGTTGTCCTGCGGATACAGGAAAACGACCAACAACCGGATGGAGCTGATGGCTGTCATCGCCGCGCTGGAGGCGCTGAACAGGCCGTGCAGCGTGGAAGTCTATTCCGATTCCAAATATGTGGTGGACGCCTTCAACCAGAACTGGATCGGAGGCTGGATCCGCAAGGGGTGGAAGAGAGGAAAGAACGAGCCGGTGAAGAATGTGGACCTCTGGCAGCGGCTCCTGCAGGCAAAGGAGCCCCATCAGGTCCGGTTTATCTGGGTGAAGGGCCACGACGGGCATCCCCAGAACGAGCGGTGCGACGAGCTGGCAACATCGGCGGCCGACGGGGATGATCTCATCGAGGATGCAGGGCTTGCGCAGGGATAGAAAGTGTGGTACAATCAGTCACCGTGAGACCAGGTATGACAGGTGATCGCGGCTGCAGACGCCGAAAGGCAGCAGGTGAGGAAAGTCCGGGCTTCACAGGGCAGGATGCCGGATAACGTCCGGTGGAGGCGACTCCAAGGCCAGTGCAACAGAAATAAACCGCCGGGGGATGCCCCGGTAAGGGTGGAAAGGCAGTGTAAGAGACTACCGCCCTGCTGGTAACAGCAGGGGCACATGTAAACCCCATCCGAAGCAAGACCGGATAGAAGCTGTGTGGCGGCCCGTCACGCTTCAGGTTGGTCGCTTGAGCACAGCGGCGACGCTGTGCCTAGATAGATGATTGTCCAACGACATAACCCGGCTTATCGTCCTGCTTAACACATATTTACAGGAGATGACATACAAGATGGGACTTAAAATTAACGCTCAGCTGCCGCTGCCGGCAGATCTGAAAGCGGAATATCCGCTTTCGGACAATATTGTGAAAATTAAGAAAAAAAGAGACAGAGAGATCAGGGATATTTTTACAGGGAACTCAGATAAATTTGTAGTAATTGTAGGACCCTGTTCCGCAGATAATGAAGATGCGGTCTGTGAATACGTAAACCGTCTGGCCGTACTGAATGAAAAAGTTTCCGACAGACTGATGATTATTCCGAGAATTTATACGAACAAACCCCGGACAACCGGCGAAGGCTACAAGGGGATGCTTCATCAGCCGGATCCGGATCAGGCGCCGGATCTTCTGGCCGGAATAATCGCCATCCGCAAGATGCATATCAGGGCGATCGAAGAGAGCGGGCTGACTGCGGCGGATGAAATGCTGTATCCTGAAAACAGGAGCTACCTTGACGACATTCTTTCATACGAAGCTGTGGGAGCGCGCTCAGTAGAAAACCAGCAGCACCGGCTGACCGCCAGCGGCATGAATATTCCCGTGGGAATGAAGAATCCGACCAGCGGGGATTTTTCCGTTATGCTCAATTCCGTCGTTGCGGCGCAGAGTTCCCATACATTTATATACAGAGGGATGGATGTAACCACAGACGGCAATGATCTGGCCCATGTTATTTTAAGAGGAGGCGTGGACAAGTACGGCACATGCATCCCCAATTACCACTATGAAGATCTGGTGAGGGTGCTGGATGCATATGAGCAGCGTGAGCTGCATAATCCTGCGGTAATTGTTGACGCAAACCATTCCAATTCCAATAAACAGTTCCGCGAGCAGATACGTATTGTAAGCGAGGTGCTTCACAGCAGAAATTATAATTCGGGTCTGAAGAGACTGGTCAAGGGAGTTATGATTGAAAGCTATCTGGAAGAGGGCTGCCAGAAGATATCCGAGAACAGGATATATGGAAAATCCATTACCGATCCGTGTCTCGGATGGGCGGATACGGAAAGGCTGATCTGCAGGATAGCAGAGGAATGTTAGACTTTTGCGGAAAATATAACGGCGGCATTATCTGAAGAATTCTTCGGGATAATGCCGCCGTGTTTTTTTGTCGTGCCGGTTTTATCTTCTCCTGCGGTATTTCTCTTCGCAGTATTTGCACCGGTATACCTGATTTTCCTCATCTGTCAGGACAAAAATGTGATCCAGCTCCTGCTCGATTGAAGTAATGCATCTCGGGTTTTTGCAGCGGATAACGTTTTTGATTTCTTTTGGAAGTTTCAGCTCTTTTTTCTCTACAATTTCTGCGTTCTCGATAATATTGATGGTGATATTGTGGTCAATAAATCCGAGAATATCAAGATCCATGAAGTCGATGGGGCATTCGATTTTGATAATGTCCTTTTTCCCCATTTTACTGCTCTGCGCGTTTTTAATAATTGCTACACAGCAGTCCAGTTTATCAAGGTGAAGATATTTATAGATGTCCATGCTCTTGCCGGCCTCGATATGGTCGAGAACAAAGCCTTCAGAGATACGTCCTACATTTAATGTGTTTTTTACCATTTTAAACTCCTTTTCTCTTGCTTAATCTACATGTATATCCAGCAGTGTCAGAATCAGCGCCATACGTACATACACGCCGTACTGTACCTGACGGAAGTATGCGGCGCGGGGATCGCTGTCTACTTCAACGGAGATTTCGTTTACTCTGGGAAGCGGATGAAGAACATACATATCCTTCGGAGCCAGTTTCATTTTCGCTTTGTCCAGAATGTAGAAATCTTTCATGCGGACGTAATCTTCTTCGTTGAAGAAGCGCTCTTTCTGAACTCTGGTCATATAGAGAATGTCCAGAGACGGCATCGCGTCTTCCAGACGGACAACTTCTTCATACGGAATCTGATTTTTATCCAGCACGTCGTGGCGGATATATTCAGGAAGTCTCAGTTCTTCCGGAGAGATCAGCACGAAGCGGATTCCTTCATAGCGTACGAGCGCGTTGATCAGAGAATGAACGGTGCGTCCGAATTTCAGGTCGCCGCAAAGGCCGATTGTCATATTGTTGAGACGGCCTTTCAGGCTGCGGATTGTAAGGAGATCCGTCAGCGTCTGGGTGGGATGCTGATGTCCTCCGTCTCCTGCATTGATAACCGGGATGGAGGAATGCTGGCAGGCTACCATCGGAGCGCCTTCTTTCGGGTGTCTCATCGCGCATATGTCCGCGTAACAGGAGACTGTGCGGATTGTATCGGATACGCTTTCACCTTTGGACGCGGAACTGGAGTCTGCGGAAGAAAAACCGAGAACACTGCCGCCAAGATTCAGCATAGCCGCCTCGTGGCTCAGACGTGTACGGGTGCTTGGCTCATAGAACAGGGTCGCCAGTTTTTTCCCTTCGCAGGCGTGTGCGTATTTTTCACGGTTTGCCTCGATATCCTGGGCAAGATCCAGAAGTTTTTCAAGCTCTTCCACTGAAAAATCCAGCGGGCTCATCAAATGTCTCATAAATAACCTCCTTGAAATAAGCGCCGGCGGCGCTGGTTTGTTTATCTGTACTGAAGTAACTCTTCTACGCTTTTTCTCTTCGGAACCGCCGGATCAATGTCCGGATATCCTACGGCGATCAGTGCGCCGAGTTCCTGCTCCTTTGGAATTTGTAACAGATCAGAAATGCCGTCTTCGTCAAAAATCCCCATAATAACCGTGCCAAGCCCTTTTTCTTTCGCGGCGAGACAGAATGTCTGGCAGGCGGCGCCCACATCAAACATCTGCCAGCGGTCCTCCTTTTTTGTGGAAAAAGAACCGTCCCGCTCAAAGCCGCTTCTTCCTTTTATAAAAGTGACGGCCATCAGCACAGGCGCCTGACGGATAATATTTGAGTTGTAATCCGGGGTATAAAGGTCTGCAATTTTCTCAAGAAGAGAAGAATCTTCAATCGCAGTGTAACGGGTGATCTGAGTGTTTTTCCAGGAAGGGGAATAAGAGGCCAGTGATACGACAGATTCAATCAGTGTGTGATCGATCGGATCAGGCCTGTATTTACGGATACTTCTGCGGGTT
>CALWKB010000053.1 GCA_944381125.1 uncultured Mediterraneibacter sp.
ACAGCCAGTATTGTAGACATGGCAAACATTTCGGAAGAGTATGTGTAGTTCTGTCTGTACCGGATTGCCATCATAGTTCCGGTTGTAGCCGCGGGGCACGCGCTGGCGATAAGTATCGTCATCGCTGTTTCCTGCGGGAGTGAAATGAGTTTCAATATAAAAATCATCAGAACCGGTATCAGCACCAGCTTCAGAAAGCAGGAAAAGTATACCCGAAGCTTTGTGCACATTTTCAGAATATCTGTCTGGGCGACGGAAAAGCCGGCCACCATCATGGCAAGAGGCGTATTCATGTCCGCCACATAATTCATAGAGTCAAGCACAACCGCCGGAAATCTGAGCCTGGAGAAAAAGAGAAGAACCGCAATGACGGTCGCGATAACCATAGGAGAAAGCAGTCCTTTTTTTACATTTGACCAGGTGAATTTTTTCTCCATAAGGACAACTCCGTGAGTCCATGAAAACAGATTAAACACCACAATATAGGCGGACAGAAAAAATACGCCGTCGCTGCCGAGAACGCTGTTGATCAGCGGAATACCGATAAATCCGCAGTTGGAATACATGGCGTTGTACCGCTCGATATTGGCGTCCGGACTGCCGGCAGGCCGGATCAGCAGTGTGGTGACAATAATTCCCACAATATGACAGACAACCGCGGCGCAGAACGCGGTCAGAAGCCCGCGCACGAGTTCGGGCCGGTAGTCTGTCTGGTATGTGGTGATAATAACAAACGGGTTGACGACGAGAAGGAGAAGATTGGATACCGTCTTGTTTCCTTCCTGGTTTACAAGTTTGATTTTATAACACAAAATTGCGAGCAGCATAATGAAGAACATCTTCACAAGCTGCTCAAATATAAGTATAAACATAGTCTGTTCCGGCTTTCGTTTACTGCATCAGGGAAGCGACGATGTCGTTCACCTGCCTGCCGTCCGCCTTTCCTTTCACTTTTGGCATAAGGTCTTTCATAATGCGGCCTTTGTCTTTCGGCGTCGGCTTTTCAATGCCGAGATCGGAGAGAACTTCAAGAACAACAGCTCTGATTTCTTCTTCAGTCATCATCTTCGGAGCGTATTCCTCAAGTACTGCGAGACGTTTTTCGCATTCTTCGATAATATCCGTGCGGTCCGCCGGGGTCATGTCAAGAGTCTCCCTGAGCTGTTTGATTTCCTTTAATATAACCTGTCCTTCTTCTTCCTCAGTAAGGTCGGCGCGTTTGTCAATCGCCTTGTTTTTCAGGGAAGACAGAAGAAAGGAGAGAGCGGCTTTGCGCTCTTTGTCGCCGGCTTTCATGGCGGCTACCATTGCGCTTCTTACTTCGTCAATTTTACTCATTTTTATCATCCTCCTGTATCACAATAAAGTCATCGGTGAATTCCGGCGCGCAGCTCGTCGGCCCATGCCTGAAGGTTGTATGTGTGGCCGTCGAAAAGCTTCAGGATGACGCCGGTGGGATTGTCGTCATTCGCGAAAGCGTTTGCTTCATCCGTATCTACATGCATGGCAAGAGAATAGGAAGGGCTTACACGGACAACTACGTCGGAAAAAATAAGGGAACGCTCGTAGCTTGTAGTAATTACAAAGACAATATCGTTGTCTTTTACATGTGCCCGTATGGCGTCGACAGGAGTCATGTGAATGTGCCGCTTGGCCACGATTACACCTTTGGACAGTTCTATTTTTCCGTTTGGCCCAATCAGGGTGCATCCCGGAGTTCCTTCCAGATCACCGGACTGCCGGATAACGCTTTTTATGCCAAGTCTTCTGGCGTCGGTGACAGAGATCTCCACCTGTGTCTCGCTTCGGCAGGGGCCGAGGATGACGACGCGTTCAAACCGGCCTTTCGGTCCGACTACGGTCAGGCGCTCCTTGCAGGCATACTGTCCGGGCTGGCTCAGTTCTTTCGCGAAAGTAGGTTTCGCGCCGGCGCCGAACAGGGTTTCAAAATCCTGCTGCGTAATATGAATATGTCTGGCTGATGTTTCGATGGGGATTGTTAAACTCATAACTCCTTCACTCCTTCATTTTTGCCATGCCATAAATTTTAGCAGAATAAAGTGGTGTTGTAAAGAAGCAACAGAGCATGTAAATTTTATGTAAGCAAAAAGTTAAATTTGCATTGACACACATAACCGGGTCATGCTAAAAGTAATATAGTGCGGTTTTTTGCGGTAACAGACGGAAACTCCGCACAGGAAACACTATTTTTGCAGTATAAAAAGACAAATTTGCAAAGGAGAAAAAGGAATGGGAATAACAGACATACTCTCTCTGCTTGGCGGACTGGCGCTTTTCCTGTATGGAATGCAGATGATGAGTACCGGACTGGAAGCGGCAGCCGGAAACAAGATGAAATCAATTCTCGAAAAACTGACGTCAAACAGAATTAAAGGCGTTCTCGTAGGCGCAGGTATTACCGCTGTAATTCAATCGTCTTCCGCAACGACGGTTATGCTGGTCGGATTTGTAAATTCAGGCCTGATGACTCTGAGACAGGCCGTATGGGTAATCATGGGCGCCAATATCGGTACGACGATTACAGGCCAGCTGATTGCTCTTGATATGGGAGCGATCGCGCCGCTCTTCGCGATAGTCGGCGTGGCGGCGATTATGTTTGTGAAAAACGACAGAGTTCATCACATCAGCAGTATCTTCGCGGGCCTTGGTATTCTCTTTATGGGAATGAACATGATGGGAGTCGCGATGGAACCGCTGCAGGATTCCCCGCAGTTTATTGCATTAATGACGAAGTTCAATAATCCGCTGCTCGGTATTCTGGTAGGCGCCGTATTTACCGCGATTATTCAGTCGTCTTCCGCGTCGGTCGGCATCCTTCAGGCGCTGGCGATGACAGGCAAGATACCGCTTTCAGGCGCCGTATACATTCTTTTCGGACAGAATATCGGAACATGTATTACGGCCGTGCTGGCGTCTATCGGTATGAAAGTAAACGCCAAGAGAACAACCGTCATCCATCTTATGTTCAATATTATAGGAACGGTTATTTTTACGGTTGTCTGCATGGTTACGCCCTATGTGGAATTTGTGGAAGCGCTTACTCCGGGAAATCCGGTGGCTCAGATCGCCAATGCGCATACAATATTTAATATTGTAACAACCTGTATTCTTCTGCCGTTCGGAACATATATGGCGAAAGCGGCGGAGCATATTCTTCCGGATCACAGGAAGGAAGAGGACGAGGAGCTTCGCCTGAAATATATCCGTCCTTTTGAGTCCTCATACGCGATCGGACACAGCGCGGTGGCAGTGTCTCAGGTAAGGGATGAAGTCGGAAGAATGAGGGATATGGTCGCGAAGAATATTGCGGACTCCTATGATACACTGATCCGTTACGATGACAAGACCCGCAAAAAAGTGGCGGAACGCGAAGAATACATTGATTTCCTCAATAAAGGTATATCCGAATATATCGTTTCGCTTATGGCGGCGGAGATGAATATGTCCGACTCCAGAAAGATCAACGGATATTATTCCATCATCTCCAATCTGGAGAGAATCGGAGATCACGCGGTGAATCTGGCGGGGTACGCAGACGATATGAAGAAGTGGGATCTCGCATTTTCCGATACCGTGACGGAAGAGCTCTCCGAGATGAAAAAACAGTGTCTCGCGGCTCTTGACACCGTAAAAGACGTGACTTCCGCCAATATGGTTCAGGCGCTTGGCGCGGCTGCTGCGGCGGAGCAGAAGATCGACGATATGAGAGACAAATACTTTAAGAAACAGATTCAGCGGCTTAAAAAAGGAAAATGCAAGCCTCAGAGCGGCATCGTATTTTCCGAAGTGCTTACAGACTTCGAGAGAATGGGCGATCATGTTTTGAATATTGCCCAGCAGTACCGCGAAATGGAGCAGTAAGCCGCAAAAGGCCGCCGCGGGCGGCTGTAAAGATAAGATTACGCGCGCTCCGGGAGCATTGCCTCCCGGAGTATTTTTATTTTATAAGAAATTGCTTCCCTGTGAAATAAAACGCTTTTTTATAAGGTATATAATGCCTTCGTTTACAGATAATAGTACTGATGTAATTAAATCCGACGGCCGGACAGAATCCGGCGTTCTGGATATATATGAATCGCGACGGAGGTAATCAGGATGAAAGCAACAGGAATTGTAAGACGGATCGACGATCTGGGACGGGTGGTGATACCGAAGGAAATCAGAAGAACCCTGAAGATAAGAGAAAGTGATCCTCTTGAAATATTTACCGACCGGGACGGGGAGATTATTCTGAAAAAATATTCTCCGGTCGGGGAAATGGGAACTACGGCAAAGCTTTATGCGGAGAGTCTGTCCCAGACGATGGGATGCACGGTGTGCATTACAGACAACGATCAGATCGTGGCGGCCTCGGGAAGCGGAAGAAAGGACCTGCAGGACCAGCCGGTGGGCAGAGAATTTGTAAAGGTACTGCAGGAGAGAAATCAGCTTCTGGAAAAATCAGGGCAGCCGGGATATGTCAGAATTACTCCCGACATGGGCGCATATCACGAGCAGGTGATCAGTCCGGTGATCTGTGAAGGAGACGTGATCGGCGCCGTAGTGCTGCTCAATCGCGACGAGAAACGTCAGATGGGGGAGACGGAACAGAAAGTGGCACAGAGCGCCGCGGATTTTCTGGGCAGACAGATGGGCTGACAAAAAGCAGATTTCTGTCATAAATTCTCCTGTACAGGCATATGATTTATCAGATGGAAAAAGACTCCGGAGCGAGTCCTGAACTGACTGAAAAATTGTTTGTCTTTGTGAACGGGAGGAGAGAAAATGCAAAAAAAAGCGGGAGACAGGAAAAATATTGAGCGCAGGGCAGTGTGGATGCTGAAATCGCTTCTCTGCGCTTATGTCGTTACGGGAATCTTTCTGGCGGCGCTGGCGCTGCTTCTGTATAAGGCCGGCCTTGGCGAGGAAATGGTGAACGGGGGGATTCTTTTAATATATGTCATCTCATCCTTTTCCGGCGGCTTTGTGATGGGGAAGCTTACGGGAAACAGAAAATTTCTGTGGGGGATGCTTACGGGGATTCTGTATTTTGTCCTTCTGTTTGTCATTACCCTGGGCATGTACCGTTTTGCAGAGACGGATATTGTGAATCTGTTTACCACATTTCTGCTTTGCGCCGGAGGCGGAATGCTGGGCGGAATGGCCGCATAGACGGTTCTTGAGACTCCTTCAAAAAAAGGCTTTTAAATTGAAAAATCCTGTGCTATAATATTACGAGCATAACGTGCCACGGCACAGAAAAGTCAGGAGGATAGGCCATGAAACATATTAAAACACTGAATACACAGACATTAAACAATACAGTTAAAAAGGGCGGATGCGGAGAGTGCCAGACTTCATGTCAGTCGGCATGCAAGACATCCTGCACAGTAGGTAATCAGACCTGTGAAAACCGGAAATAATCCGGTTCTGTTAAAAAAGAACACAAGGGGGTAAGGCAGCGGGCCGGAAAGTCCGCTGCCTTACGCATGTACCTTGTCTGTACCAAAGACAGAAAGAGAGGAAACCTTTGTGATACACCAGTATCAGAATAATGGATATAATATTGTTCTTGACGTAAACAGCGGTGCTGTCCATGTTGTGGACCAGGCCGCATATGATGTAATCCGGGAACTGGAACAGCAGAATGAATTTCACACACCGGAAACACTCCGGTCAGAGGAAACGACAGATTTTCTCCGGGAAAAGCTTGGACAGACCTATACATGGGACGAGCTTTCCGAGATTCTGGACGCGGTAATTGAGCTGACAGAGCAGGGACGTCTGTTTACCCGCGATATTTATGAAGATTTTATAGATGTGGTAAAACAGAGAAAGACGGTTGTCAAAGCGCTTTGTCTTCATATTGCTCACGACTGCAATCTGGCCTGCCGGTACTGTTTCGCCGAAGAAGGCGAGTACCACGGACGCCGGGCTCTGATGTCATTTGAGGTGGGGAAAAAAGCTCTTGATTTTCTGATTGCCAATTCCGGAAACCGGAGAAACCTGGAAGTTGATTTCTTCGGCGGGGAACCGCTGATGAACTGGCAGGTGGTAAAGGATCTCGTAGCCTATGGAAGAGAACAGGAGAAACTCTACGACAAACATTTCCGTTTTACTCTGACTACCAACGGCGTGCTTTTAAATGACGAAGTTCAGGAATTTGTCAACCGGGAGATGGATAATGTGGTTCTCAGCCTGGACGGGCGGAAAGAGGTAAATGACAGGATGCGTCCTTTCCGGAACGGAAAAGGAAGTTACGACCTGATTGTGCCGAAGTTCCAGAAACTTGCCGAAAGCAGAAACCAGGAAAAATATTATGTGAGGGGAACATTTACCCGGAATAATCTTGACTTTTCTCAGGATGTGCTTCATTTCGCGGAACTGGGATTCAGGCAGATTTCCATAGAGCCGGTAGTGGGGGAAGAAACAGACCCGTATGCCATCCGGGAGGAGGATCTTCCGGTAATATTTGAGGAGTATGACAGGCTTGCAAAGATTATGGTGGACAGAGAAAGAAACGGAAACGGTTTTAATTTCTTCCATTTTATGATTGATCTGGAAGGAGGGCCATGCGTGTCCAAGCGCCTGTCCGGCTGTGGATCGGGAACTGAATATCTGGCGGTTACGCCATGGGGAGATCTATATCCCTGCCATCAGTTTGTGGGGCAGGAGGAGTTCCTCATGGGCAATGTGGATGAAGGAATTGTAAAGCCGCAGATCGCTGAAGAGTTCCGGGGGTGCAGCGTATACTCCAAGGAAAGCTGCAGAAAATGTTTCGCCAGATATTACTGCAGCGGAGGATGCATGGCAAATGCATATAAATTCCACGGCAATATTAATGACACCTATGAGATCAGCTGCGAGATGGAGCGCAAGCGGGTGGAATGTGCCATTATGATAAAAGCTGCGCTGGCAGATAAGTAAGAAAGGAATGTAAGACATGAAAAAGAGCAGAGGAATAATCAGCCTGATTGTTATA
>CALWKB010000054.1 GCA_944381125.1 uncultured Mediterraneibacter sp.
CCGGCCATGCCTTCTTTGACTCCATGTCCGGTGTAATGCCGTAATTTCCGATCAGGGGATAAGTCATAACGACCGCCTGTCCGGCATAGGATGGGTCTGTGAGCACCTCGAGATAACCTGTCATAGATGTATTAAATACGATCTCGCTTATACAGTCCCGCGTGGAACCAATGCTTGTTCCCGTGAATACGGTACCGTCTTCCAATATTAGAAACGCTTTCATCTGTTCACCTTCCCTTTGTATGATTCATTAGCAGCTGATCTGAGAAAAGCCATGCCGTTACATAGCAAAGGCACTCTTGGAGTCTTTAATTCCAGAGCGCCCTCGTTCTCAAATTGTAAAGATTATACTACAACTCCCCTCATAATTCAACTGATAAATACTTCTAAATATTCAGTAAGTATACTTCTAAATATATGAAAATTGTCATTCTCCGTAATCCCAGAATACGGAAATCCGCCTGTGCGGTCCGTCGTCCACATAAGTATATCTGACTCTGGAAAGCCCGTAAATATCCGCAAGATTCTCCGCCGCTCTGGGAATCAGGCTGTCAATCACCGTATCCCTTGCCGTTCCATATACGCTGTCATCTGAAAATTTACACAAAAAAGATTCTTCCCCTTCATAAATGCTCTGATTCATATCTCTGAGAAATTCATCCGGATCAAAATACTCATAGTACATCCCGTTCATCCGGTAATAATCCAGGTCATCCGATTCACACGCCGGATAAGGAACATGATTATCCTGTATATGATCCGATGAGAGCGTCTCATCCGTACAGCAGAGATAATCGTAATTAATACTGTTCCCCGGCACGTTTTCCCCCGACTCAGCCTCCAGGAACACCGGATCGCCGTATGTCACGTCCATCTGATAATACGTTCCTTCGCACTTTACTATATTCCACGCGTGGGCTCCCTGCCCTCTTATTTTCCCCGTCACGTAGATGCATTCAACGCCCGCCTTCTCCAGAAGATACTGGGCCGCTCTCGAATAACCGGCGCAGACAGATCTTTTTCCCGCCAGCGCGCTGTAAATATTCTGATTATCCGGCGCCGCCTCGTCATAATCCACCGTTTCCACCAGATATTCGAAAATATACTTTATTCTGTCATATTCCGTGCCTTCCGGTTCCATCCCGGAAAGACATTCTTCCGCCGCACGGTCGATTTCCAGCTGTCTGCGTTCTTTTTCTTCCTCCGTACATGTATATCCCGGATACAGTTCCGTATAGTCCTCATACACTGTCATCTGCGAACTGCCGTCGCACCAGAACAGTTCGGGACGGTCATACAGAAGATATTCATATACTTTTGCCGCGTCATCTTCTTTTCCCGCGTGGATCCGGGCGCTTTCCTCCATGTTCTGGACCGCCTGAAGAATCTCCCTGTAAATCTGCCGCTCCTTTTCGTTCAGCTGCCGGTAATAAAAACTTTCGTCAACTTCCTCCACGCTTACCGTCAGCTCGGGGAACTCAGCCTGCGGCCGCGCCGCGGTGCTGACAGTTTCCCCCACGGACAAAATCAGCCGCGGCAGGGACCTTCCCGCCGTTGCCGCTGCTCCCGCCGCTGTTGCCGCCGCGCAGATAAATAACAGAATTTTCGGAAAAATGTGTTTTTTCCGCTTTCTCCTTCCCGCCATGCTTCTCCTCTCCGCATTTGATTCCGCTTTATGTCAGTTCCGCTATCCTCGATACGCCCACATAGATTTCTGATATTTTGTACCATGTCGGATAATCCGTAATCCCTGTTGCCGGCAGACCAAATACTGACTGAAACTCTCTTACCGCTTCTTTCGTAGCCGGACCATAGATCCCGTCCGCCTTTATTTTCGGCAGAGCAGGATATGCCCCCGCAATTACATCCAGCTGCTCCTGCAGCTGACGTACTTTATCTCCTCTTGCGCCCTCTTCCAGACTGTATCCCGGCCATGATGCCGGAATGCCGGATATCTCCTCCGCCGTATTAATGTAAATATCATCCCCGTAATAATACCGCAGGATTTCAATCGAAGTCAAACCTTCGTCTCCCAGGGCTTTCGACCCCCACTGAGTCATCCAGTTCGGACAGCTGACTTTTCTGCCGTCGCAGTACTGGGTCAGAATAGGCTGGCGTACATTCGGCCGGGACAGATAACTGGAAAAAAGTTCATCGACAATCACAGATATTGTATCATATATATTCCGTTCCGGAATCCATTTGTGATCAAATGCGGTCGATGAAGTAATTGTAAAATCATATCCTCTGTTCCTGTACCATTCCGTATACACCCGGTTCAGAGTAAACGACATAATCGCCAGCACATTCGCCCGGATTGTGTCCGCCGGCCACGTCGCGTAAATTTCGCTGGATGCCACATTTTTAATATAATCCTTATATTTTACGTAATAATCTTTCGCCGTGCTGTCCCTTGGAGAACCGTCATGGACAACAATATATTCCGGAATCACAACCCTGCTTAAAACAATCTCGCCGGACTCGTTTACCGGCTTGATCTCATCCTCCGCAATCTTCGGCGGATATTCGCCGTACAGCGTATGGGCCGGAATGACAAATACTTCTTCCTCTTCTCCGGAAGCGTCGCCGGGACGCATTCTGACGTTCTGGACAGCTTTTACATTCGCCAGAATTTCCGCGCCGGAAATGCTGACCGGTTCAAATCCGGGAGCACTGATATCAAAAGTATATTCTGAATAAGGCTGCCTCGCGTTTTCCGGGTCCAGGCTCCACTCCTCAGGCGGCGCGTCCAGCTCAATCACTTCCGTCCGGCCGGAAGAATCCGTCGTCAGTTTTTCCAGAATATTTTCCGGAACTCCCGTATAAGATATGGATACCTCCGCCTCCTCCACCGGCCGTGAATTAACCGAAGAGACAACATTCACCTGAAGCAGGCCTTTCCCCGTATTTGCCTCCTGCATTGATTTCATATCCTTCATCTCTGTCTCCTGCACATAATGATCTTTTTCATTATATCTGCAAAGACCCGCTTTTATGTACAAAAACTGCCGCTTTCTTCCGAACGCGGCAGTTTTTTCAACAACAATTATTATCAGAAAAGCTTCACAATATCATTGTACATCACCACAACCATCAGCACCATCAGCGCCGCAAATCCGGCGAAATGAACCATGCCCTCTTTTTCCGGAGGAACACGTTTCCTGCGCACGGCCTCTATGATGAGGAACACAAGACGGCCTCCGTCCAGCGCCGGAAGCGGAAGCAGATTAAGAACTCCCAGATTCGCGGTCAGAAGGATGGCGAAATTCATCAGATTCAGCACAAGCACATCCGTCCCCGCCGACGAAGAAACTTCATATACATTATCTACCGCGTCCACAATTCCTACCGGCCCCGACAGATCTCTGATTCCCATCTGACCGGTCACAAGCATTCTGAGACTGTCCACAGAATAATTAATCCAGTATTTCACCGTATACAGGCCATACTGAACCGTCCCGAAAACGCCCGGCTTTACCCTCTCTCCGCCGACCACGCCGAGCTTCGCGTAAGCGTCGCCTTCCAGCTGCCTCGGTTCAATGTCCGCGGTATATTCTTTTCCGTCGCGTTCAAATACTACTTCCAGCGAAGCCTCATCCGGATGAGTCAGACTGTACAGGCTGATGTCGTCCCAGATGTGAATATTTCTTCCGTTGATTTCCCTGATCACATCCCCCGGCTGAACACCCTCCTCGGCGGCCGAATACCCTTCCACAACTTCCGTGACCGCGGTCGACGTATATCCGATCCATCCGATCATGACCGAGCAGAGAATCCATGCCAGTATCAGATTAAAAACCGGCCCCGCCGCTATGACAGACATTCTTGCCCACACAGACTTACTGTTAAAGCTTCCCTCTGACATATCGTCGGCGTCATCTTCCCCCATCATACACGCGCCGCCGAACGGAAGCAGCTTCAGACAGAAAAATGTGCCGCCGATCTGTTTTCCGATAAGGGTCGGCCCCAGCCCGAGAGAAAACTCGTCAACGCGGATTTTGTTTATTTTAGCCAGAATAAAATGCCCCAGTTCATGGAATATAATAATCAGGCTGAATAATATAATTGCAATAATTATGCCCATATGCTACCACCTGCTTTTTATAAATTCATATGTTTCCTGCTCTGTCTTTAGTATTTCTTCCACTGTAGGCGCGGGAATATTTCTGTGGTTCTCCATACATTCTCTGATAATCTCCGGTATCTGCAGATACCGGATTTCGCGATTGAGGAACATGGCTACAGCCCTCTCGTTCGCGGCATTGAAAACCGTCGGGAGGCTGCCCCCCGCACGCCCTGCTTCAAACGCCAGCTTAAGGCCGTAAAATGTCTCCATATCCGGACGCTCAAATGTAATCCCGGTCAGAGCCGCAAAATCCAGCCTCTCTCCGGGAAGATATCTGCGTTCGGGGTAATACAGAGCATACTGAATCGGAAGTTTCATATCCGGGGTTCCAAGCTGAGCGATTATGGCGCCGTCTTCATATTCCACCATAGAGTGAATAATACTCTGCGGCTGAACCACCACCTGTATCTGATCAACGTCAACGCCGAAAAGCCATTTCGCCTCAATTACTTCCAGCCCTTTATTTACCATTGTGGAAGAGTCGATTGTTATTTTTCTTCCCATCTCCCAGTTCGGATGCTTCAGGGCGTCCTCCACCTGTATGTTTTCCAGTTCTTCTCTCTTCATCCCCCTGAACGGGCCGCCGGAAGCGGTAAGCAGAATTTTGTGAAGACTTTTCTTCTGTCCGCCCTGAAGAGACTGGAAAATCGCGCTGTGTTCACTGTCCACCGGCAGAATTTTCACACCTTTTTCACGGGCAAGAGGAATAATGATATGTCCTGCCGTGACCAGTGTTTCTTTGTTTGCCAGCGCGATATCTTTTCCCGCCTTTATGGCCTCAATGGTAGGAAGCACTCCTATCATCCCCACTACGGCAGTCACGAGGATTTCCGACGACGGCTCGGAAGCCGCCGCGAGGAGTCCGTCCATCCCTGACAGAATCTTTACATCTGTGTCCCTCACTCTGCTTTTGAGTTCCTCCGCCTTTTCCGGATCCCACACTGCCGCGAGGGCCGGTCTGAACTCACGGATCTGCTGTTCCAGAAGTTCGATATTCTTTCCCGCGGTAAGAGCCGTTACCTGTATGTCTTTATTTGTCCTGACAATTTCGAGAGTCTGGGTCCCGATGGAGCCGGTGGAACCCAGAATTCCTATTTTCTTCATACTTCCTGACTTTCTCCTTCACACTGTCCGAATAACCCCGCCTGTTATCAGAGCATAACCGCGAGATAATAAATAATCGGAGCTGTAAAAATAACGCTGTCAAACCGGTCCAGGATGCCTCCGTGTCCCGGAATCAGTTTTCCGTAATCTTTTATATTGTGATATCTTTTAATTGCCGACGCCGCCAGATCTCCGATCTGGGAGATCGCTCCGCCCGCGGCTCCGATCACCGCGTATGTCAGCACATCCGCGTCAGCGCCGCCCCAGCGGTTAATCGCCAGAGCATAGAGCACTCCGATCAGCGCAGCTCCCAGGATACCGCCGATGCCGCCTTCCACTGATTTCTTCGGGCTCAGCACAGGCGCCATTTTGTGTTTTCCGATCAGCATTCCCACGCAGTACGCGCATGTATCGCATCCCCAGGAACAGACAAACACAAGCCATACAGTAAATACGCCGCCGGAAAGCATCCGCGTCTGATAAATGTACGACAGCATTGCCGCCACATAAAACATCCCGAAAAAAGCAGCGAAAATCTGCTGCGTATTGTACCTCGGATAGGCGAATACAAGCGCCGCCATCTGGCAGATCAGGAACACCATAAACAGCATCATAAACCAGTTGAGTTTTTCTCCCGGAAGCGATTCTTCAAAATACAGAAGACCGTAATAGACAGCCGCGGCCAGATAGCCGATGACTCCGGGCAGTTTCTTTTCGATTCCGAACACCTTATATAATTCTGTCATGCCGATCAGACTGACGGCAAGCAGAACAAAAAAGAGAACATTTCCGCCTGTAATCACCGCGAACAGCGCGATAATTACAAGCAGGATCCCGCTTAACAACCGTGTTTTAAACATCTGGACTTCCCTCCTCTACTCCTCCGAAACGTCTGTGCCGGCGGTTATACTCTTCCACCGCCCTTACCAGCTCTTCCTTTGTAAAATCAGGCCACGGCACATCAGTAAAATAAAACTCCGTGTAGGCGAGCTGCCAGAGAAGATAATTGGACAGTCTCTGCTCGCCGCTTGTACGGATCATCAGATCCGGATCCGGAATGCCGTGAGTATCAAGATACGATTCAAAAACCGCCTCATCGATCCCGTCCGGGTCCAGCCGGCCGGCTCTGCAGTCTTCCGCGACCTTTTTCACGGCCCGGACGATCTCGTCCCTGCTTCCGTAATTAAGGGCAATCGTAAAATTGAGTCCTCCGTTGTCCGCGGTGGCCGTTTCCAGTTCCCGTATTCTGCTCTTTATGTCGTCATCGAGCGGTTTGATATCTCCGATAACACGGATTTTCATGTCATTTTTTGCCGCTGTTTTCAGGCACGTCTTCATGTAATTGCGCAGCAGCTTCATAAGGGCTGCCACCTCTCCTGCCGGCCGGCTCCAGTTTTCTGTGGAAAACGCGTATACCGTCAGATACTTTATTCCCATCCGCCACGCTTCCTCGCAGATCCTCTCTACATTTTTGCTGCCCTGGGCGTGGCCGTAGTTTCTCGGCATTCCTTTCGATTTTGCCCAGCGCCCGTTTCCATCCAAAATAATCGCAATATGCTGCGGTACATTCATGATTTCTTCCCCTATCTGATAATATGGACGTTCTGATGCTCAAATAACATCGGCCTGTTTCTGCGTCCTCTCCTGAAGCGCCCATGCAAAAGGGAGCCCTGATTTAAAAGCCCCCTTCTGTATGCGTGCCGGTTTATACCGTCATAATCTCTTTCGATTTTGCCTCAACCATCTTGTCGATTTTTTCAATATATTTATCGGTAAGTTTCTGAAGTTCATCCTCCAGATCCTTAATCTCGTCCTCGGAGACTTCCGTTCCTTTCAGCTTTTTAAATGATACATTGCCGTCTCTGCGGATATTGCGGACTGCGACTTTTGCGCCCTCGCCTTTTTTCTTTACGTCTTTCGCCAGCTCTTTTCTGCGTTCCTCCGTAAGCTCCGGAAATACAAGACGTATACTGGATCCGTCATTTGTCGGGTTGATTCCGATATCTGACGTGAGGATGGCTTTCTCGATAGCTTTGAGCAGGCTTTTCTCCCACGGCTGTATCTGAATCATCCTTGCCTCGGGAACAGATACATTAGCCGCCTGCTGAATCGGTGTTGGAACGCCGTAGTAATCCACTGTCAGTTTGTCCAGGACATGGGGATTCGCCCGTCCCGCGCGGATCGCGGCCAGTTCGGCATCCAGGTTGTTAAGTGTCTTTGTCATTTTGCTGTCGTATGTGTTCAGTCTTTCATTCATGGTAAAATCCTCCTACACTGTTACTTTTGTTCCCGTAAAATTCCCGCTCATCGTCCCGGCGATACTGTTCTCTTCGTTCAGGCCGAACACAAGCATGGGCATTTTATTCTCAAGGCAGAGAATAGACGCTGTCAGATCTACTGCCGCGAGTTTTCTGTCAATCACTTCCTGAATGGATATTTCATCATACTTAACCGCTTCCGGGTTCAGTTTCGGGTCGCTGTCATAAATGCCGTCAATGGCCTTTGCCAGAAGCATCGCGTCAGCCGCGATCTCAACCGCTCTGAGAACCGCTCCCGTATCCGTTGAAAAATAGGGATGGCCTGTTCCGCCGGCAAAGAAAATCACCTTCCCTTCCTCCAGAGCCGCTACTGCCGCGTCTTTGGAAAACAGGGATGTAAACGCTCCGCATACAAACGGAGTAAATACTTCTGTCTTCATCCCTTCGGAGCGGAAAATCTCAGATACATAAATGCAGTTCATCACCGTCGCGAGCATCCCGATCTGATCCGCTTTTGTCCGGTCGATTGTCTCGCTTGTTCTTCCTCTCCAGAAATTGCCGCCTCCGGTCACGACCGCCACCTGGATCCCCGCATCCGCAAGCTGTTTTACCTGCTTTGCGACGCCGACGCATGTCGCCTCGTCAAATCCTGTCTTTTTATCTCCCGCCAGCGCCTCTCCGCTGAGCTTTAATAATACTCTTTTCATAATCTGAATAGCTCCTTTAATTTATGTCTGTTCTGATCTGTCAGTTCTAAATTGAAGTATAACATAAGTTTTCTAATTTGTCATGTATATATCCGGCATCCCTTTCATCCGACATGACCGTCAGCCGGTCTCCTGCCGCGAGTCTTGTTTTTCCCTTTGGAATCAGCTCTTTTCCCTCTCTTTCCACAGACACAAGGAGGCAGTTTTCGGGCCAGTGTATCTCCTGCACCGCACGGCCTTCAAGCACGGATCCGCTCATAATCACAAATTCACTCAGGACCTTCTGCCGCCCGGGGCCGGCTTCTCCTTTTTTCTTATCTCCCTCAAGAATCCTGCCGAGAAGACTGTCATAAATGGGCTCGGATCTGAGCAGGGAAGCAGTTATATACGCGGCGACAGATACAATCGCAAGGGAGAGCATCTGGCTGACCGATCCCGACATTTCAAACAGAAGTATAATCCCCGTTATGGGCGCTCTGACGATCGCCGTAAAAAAGCCCGCCATGGCAAGAAGCACAAAATTATTCGTATACACCGGGTCAAGTCCCGCAAGCTCTGTGCACGTCATGGCAAACGCTCCTCCCGCCATGGCGCCCAGAATCAGAAGCGGGAAAAATATACCGCCCGGCGCCCCTGACCCGAAGCTCACCGCCGAAAACAGAAATTTCACCGCAAATGTAACAAGCACCGCTGTCAGAACCATCTCTCCTTCTGTCAGGGACACGATCAGATCGCCGCCGCTTCCCAGGACGGAAGGCATGACCACGGCCATTACGCCTGCCGCCATAAACGCAATAACAAGACGTTTTGTTTCATTCAGCCATCTCCATTTTTTATAAAGTTCCTGAGCCTTAAGCATTCCCCTGTTGTACAAAGTTCCGAGCACTCCCAGAAGAACGCCCAGCACTACAAGCAGCCAGTAATAGTTCTGCGGCAGCACATGCTCCAGGCGGAACTGAAATACCGGATCCAGCCCGATAATGTGTGAGCAGATATAATCCGCCGTCACAGAAGCTGTCATAACCGATACCAGTATTGCCGCCGAAAATCCTTTGTGGATTTCCTCCAGGGAAAACATCATGCCCGCCAGCGGCGCGTGAAATGCGGCCGCCAGTCCCGCGCTGGCTCCGCACGTCATAATATACTTTTCTTCCGTCTTCCCGCGTCCCAGCATCCGGGAAATTCCCTGTCCCGTCATGGCTCCCAGCTGAATGGACGGGCCTTCCCTGCCCAGGGAAAGTCCGCCGAACAGACACAGGAAGCCTCCGATGAATTTTGCCGGGAGCACCTTTTTCCAGTTCTGGTTCAGCTTCCCGAGGATTTCTCCCTCCACCTGCGGGATGCCGCTTCCTGAAATCATAGGCTCCCATTTCACAAGTTTTCCTGTAATCAGAGCCAGCAGAAAAAGAACGAGAAACCATCCCGCCGTTCTCAGCGGGTTTCCCCAGATGAAATGTACAACTGCATTCAGCCAGCGCCCGGCATATGTAAGGGCGACACGGTAAAGCAGCACCACGAGCCCGGCAGCCGCTCCTGTCAGAAGTCCTTCCCCTATAAGAATAACCGGCAGCCTCCTGGCTCTCTTCAAAGTATATCCCGCATCCTTTTTCATTTGATCCCTCCTCGGATTCTCTCAGCGTCAGTGCACAAGAGGCAGCACGCTCTCAAAAAATAATAAGAGAAAATATAACTGTAATGATTCCGCATATCCCGATTGCCAGGCCGCTCATCGCGCCTTCCGTCTCACCGAGTTCAACCGCCTTTGACGTGCCTACTGCATGGCTTGACGCGCCGATCGCAAGCCCGGCGGCAACCGGGTCTTTTACCCGCAGCAGACGGATCAGAAGCGGCGCGAAAATACTGCCCAGTATTCCCGTGAAAATGACCGCCACAACTGTGACCGGCACAATTCCGCCGTTCGGTTCCGCCACGCTTACCGCGATCGGCGTCGTTACCGACTTCGGAAGCAGAGAAACGGTAAGCCCGCGGTCCAGCCCGAACATACGGCACATACCGTATACGCTTGCCATGGACGCGGCAGAACCCGCCGTACATCCCACAAGAACGGGAAGCCAGTAATCCTTCAGAATCTTAACCTTACTGTATATGGCAACCGCAAGGCAGGCTGTGGCAGGCGCCAGAAACATATCAATTACCTGACCGCCTTCATAATACGATTCATACGGTATTTTAAATACAAGCAGAATTCCGACTATAACTACAATCGCAAAAATCAGCGGGTTGCACACTGGCGTCTTCAGTTTTTTCTGAAGCCTTGCCCCGGCGCCGAATGCGATAACACTTAATGCCACTCCAAAGTAAGGAGACGCGGTCAGTTCACTCATCTCGTTTCCTCCTGTTCATCCACCTTACAGTCAGCATAACACTGTATGCCGTAACTGTAAAAGTAATAATCGTTGAAATAACGCAGATAAAAATAATCTGCACGGCTGAATTTTTCAGTATTTCAAAGTAATTCATAATGCTGACTCCTGCCGGAATAAAGAAAAACGCCATGTTTTCCAGAAGGAAATCCGCCTTTTCCTGTACATGGCTGATTTTCAGAATTCCGGTCAGCAGACAGACAAAAAGAAGCACCATGCCTGTCACGCTTGCCGGAAACGGGAAAGGCAGAAAGTGTTCGATAATCTGGCTGAGCCAGCAGATGGTAAAAATAATTCCGATCTGTCTGATAATCTTCATGAATCGTCTGATACCGCGCCGCGGAATACGCCGCGGCCTTCCTTTCTCCAGAATATTGACATTGACTGAGCAATGTTTTATGATACATATGGTTTTTCACGCTTTAAAGGGCTAAAATCCCGCAGCGTGAATCTGCTGTTCATATCTTCAGAACGGCGCGTTTACGGCCTTAACGCCGAACAGATTTCTTAATATCCGCCGCAGAAACTTCTGATATGACAGAAGAAAATATACTCTGCGCGGAAAGTCTTGTCAAGAGGAGAAACAATACATGAAATTATCAGTTGATTTAGGGAAAAATTCTTATCCGATTTATATTGAAAATAATATTCTGTCAAAATGCGGGGAATATATTCCGCAGATATTCAGCGGCAAACGGATCATGGTTATTTCTGACGACAATGTATTCCCGCTTTACGGGCGGAAAGTGCTGGACTCCCTGAAAGAATATGAATGCCATACACTTGTCCTGCCCCACGGAGAACCGACCAAAAATTTTCATTCCCTGCCTGTAATATACTCCGCCCTTCTGGAGGCAAAACTTTCCAGAAGCGATCTGGTTATCGCGCTCGGCGGAGGCGTTATCGGAGACCTGACCGGTTTTGCCGCGGCAAGCTATCTGCGCGGAATCAGTCTGGTGCAGATCCCGACGTCGCTTCTCGCCCAGGTCGACTCTTCCGTAGGCGGGAAGGTGGCGGTTGATCTCCCCCAGGGGAAAAACCT
>CALWKB010000055.1 GCA_944381125.1 uncultured Mediterraneibacter sp.
TCGCGGATAAACTCACCGGCAATGTGATCAAAGAGATCTACGTGCCGAAAAAGATCGTTAATATCGTGATGAAATAAGATGAGGGAAATTCTCAATATGAAGAGAAAACAGTTAAAAAAATAATGTATCTATGATACGACGGCGGACCTGGATGGGCGAAAACCATACAGGTCCTTTTGTCTGATTAAGGGGAAGTGTTTGCAAAATGGGGATAGGCAAGCAGCAGGAAATGGGATAGAATATATTTATGAAGTACAGGGGATTTTTACTGGAAAAGGGGTGTTTACATGCCAGATACAGTCAGAGATATTATGTATCAGTTTTCACGGCAAATGCGGCGGATATTTGGTGTGCATTTATCTAAGGTTATTGTATATGGTTCTTATGCAAGAGGAGATTATCAAAAGAATTCTGATGTGGATGTGATGATACTTGTTGATCTAACAGAAGAAGAAATAAAGAAAAGAGAAAATGCGGTTTACGACATTGCTTTTGATATTGAGATGAGTACGGGGATCGATATATCACCGGTAATTAAGAGTGAAGAGCAGTATGAATACTGGGTTGATGTGCTGCCCTATTACAGGAATGTCAGGGAAGAAGGTGTTGAAATCAGTGGATAATGCAAATAAAGCAGTAGATTTATGTGTTTATAGAATGAATAACGCCAAAGAAACGTTAGAAACAGCCAAACTTTGTATGGACCACAAACGGTATAAAGATACAATCAATCGTTCTTATTATGCCGCGTTTTATGCAGTAAAAGCTGTGCTTGCATTGGAAGAAAAAGATTTTAAACGACATAAAGATGCTGTTGCGTATTTTAATCAGAATTATGTTGCTATAGGCCTTTTTGACAGAGAAATTGGAAAGAAACTGGGGCGTTTAAAAAGAAAAAGAGAAGCAAGTGATTACGATGATTTTTATGTTGCGTCCTATGATGAAGCAGTTGAACAGTATAATGCATCAGAGGCTATTATCGATGCTATACAGTTTTTTTTAAACGGAAAACAAATTACAGGGGGCGGTGCACAATGAAGAATTATTCTGAAGACGCCAGCAGGCTGTATCACATCCAGGTGGCGAAAGGCGAGGTCGGCCGCTATGTGATCCTGCCGGGTGACCCGAAGCGCTGCGTGAAGATCGCGCAGTACTTTGATGATCCGGTGCTGGTGGCTGACAACAGAGAGTATATTACGTACACGGGGACGCTGGACGGGGAGAAGGTCAGCGTCACATCCACGGGCATCGGCGGTCCGTCCGCTGCCATCGCCATGGAGGAACTGTACCGGTGCGGTGCGGATACATTTGTGCGGATCGGCACATGCGGCGGGATGCAGCCGGAAGTGAAGAGCGGCGACATTGTCATCGCCACCGGCGCCATCCGGATGGAAGGGACCAGCCGGGAGTACGCGCCCATTGAGTTTCCGGCCGTTGCGGATCTGACGGTGACGAACGCACTGGTCGGCGCGGCGAAAGCAAAAGGCTATCCGTTCCATACCGGCGTGGTCCAGTGCAAGGATTCTTTCTACGGGCAGCATGAACCGGAAGTGAAGCCGGTGAGCTATGAACTCCTGAACAAATGGGAAGCCTGGAAGCGTCTGGGATGCCTTGCGTCGGAAATGGAGTCGGCGGCCCTGTTCGTCGCTGCCAGCGCACTGAAAGTCCGGGTGGGATCCTGTTTCCTTGTAATGGCCAATCAGGAGAGGGAGAAACTGGGTCTTGAGAATCCGGTGGTCCACGATACGGACATGGCGGTGCAGACCGCAGTGGAGGCGATCCGGGAACTGATAAGGGAAGAAACAGCTGCATATTGACTGGCTGATTCAAATTTATAACACTGACGCTACTGGAAATTTTTATAATGAGTGAGATTGAGCATATTATTTAGAGATGTAATTTTATGAACGTTAAAAATACTATAAAAAGCAGAATTGTAAAACCGATAGCGGCGGGAACGGGAATTTTTATTGCCGCTCTGTTTCTGGCGGCAGGCTTTCGTGAGTTTGTCTGGTCGCTGTATTCGCCGGTTTCGATTCAGGGGGATACGGTCAGATGTATGTCGGATGATCTGGAGATAATCAGCAGAAAGTGGTTTGACGAATATTATTCCGGCTTCGAAGGGTGGACGGTTCCGTATAATTACAGGATTGAAAAGGCGGAGATTACTTCCGCGCAGATTCTGACAGATCTGGAAGTACCGTATATCCAGCTTGATTATACGGTATACGCGGCCAGCAGCAACAATGCGGTGGCGAATAATCTTGAGCTGCTGCAGACAGATGAGCGAAGAGTGTACAACGGGCAGATGGTGCTTCGATGGGAGCAGACAGAGTGGTATACATGGCGGATTGAGGAAAAAATTCGTCCGGTTCAGTATCAGATTATGACGCCCCAGTACCGGGAAGAGGCCGGCAAGCCCCAGACTCAGCATTTTAAATTTCAGTCGGACAAAAAGATGACGTATTACGTGCAGGACGAGACGCTTTACGTCACATATGACGCGGGCGGAACGTTTAAAGAGGTTCCGGACGGATATGAGAAAGTATGTAAAGAACCGAATGAAACATATAATGAACTGCTGGAGGACAACAGTTATATTGTGACAGAGGAATTTACGGGATTTATCGGTTATACGGATCAGGGGACGGAACTTATATATTCCGAAGACATGGGGGAAACCTGGCATGAGAGCCGGATTACGGAGGGCGGTTATAAGGCATGCTCCTATATTTCCAGACAGAACGGGATATGCTATGCGACGTTTGCGACGGACCGCGCGCTTGGAAGCGATTATTACGGCACCTGGTGGTCGGAGGATCTGAATACGTGGACTTATATATCGACAGGAGAGATGCCTCTTTCAAATCTGACCTGCGTGTACTGGGCGTCGGACGGAACGGGCTATTACGCAAAAGGAGAACAGCTTTACCGGATGTCAGGTCCGGAAGGCGGGCTTGAAGAACTTGTCTGGCCGGAAGCTGTGGAGATTACGCAAGAACTTGGTTTTAATCCATATGATTCCATTGACAGTTTTTATGAGAAAGACGGAGTGCTTTATATGGTCGTGGGGCAGGGCGACGACGGCGATTATGTGAAAGACGGAAAACTGTCCGAGGCGCTGTATCAGTCTGACGACGGCAGCAGCTTTTCATTCGTGAAAGAGATTGCGGATGACACGCCGGAAGAAGCGGGTTAGGAGGTTTCAGGATATGAAAAAAGGCTGGATGATTCTCAGTATTATTTCGGCGCTGATTTCAGGAATGTTGATCTATGAAGGAGCGGTGCTGTTTTTGCGGTATACGGATCGGAGAATGGGACTTCTGGCAGCCGCTTCGGGGGCAGCCGCTGCCGTTCTGTTTATTTTCTGCATATTCGAAAGCTTCTGCAAAAGTATATGGAATTCGGATAAAGACGGTGAAAGCGTCGTAAAAGGAATCCGGACGGAATTTCTTCTTACCTGTGCTTCTTTCGGATGCGCAGGCATTGGAATACTGCTCTATCGGCTGCGGTTCCATCCGGTTTTTCAGATATATCTGTACACGCTCGTGTTTACCGGAGTCATATTAATTATAGCGGCGGCAGGTGTGCTCCAGATTATTCCGGGCAGACCGAAGGAGAGAGAATTTCGCGACAGGATTGTTTCTGAAAAAGATAAATGGAAAGAAACGGGCCGGACGTCCCTGGACGAAACCGTCGGGGAGCTTTTCGCGCAAACGGCGGATGGCAGGCTTACAAATCTTCAGGCCTGGGGAGCAGGGGCGATTCTTCTTGTCGGAAGCTGTCTGCTGTATATCAGCGGGAATGCAGAGGCAGGATTTCTTCTGGCGGCGATAATGATATACATTATACTGAACCTGGCGGTACAGTGCGTTTCATTTTATAATGCGCAAAAGGGCGTCCTGGCAGTGCTGGGGCAGGGAGATGCAAAGGCGGTTCTCGGATTTTTTACAATGTATTATGAACGGACAGGAGGACGGCTTTTCAGCCTGCCGCCTCAGACGCAGATGTGCGCTGTCGCAGCCCTGTGCGATCAGGAGGCGTACGGCGACGCCCTGGAACTTTTGAACTGCATCCGGAGAAAACCGAGGATGGAAGCTTTTTTCCAGCAGTATGCGTGGTTATGCGCCCAGGGGCTGGATGACAGGCAGGGATGTGTCAGGGCTCTTGAAATTATGAAAGAATCCATGAGATATCTGAAGGGGAAAAATCTGGAAATAATGCGGCAGCAGGTAATCCTGTTCCAGAATTACATGGAAGGAAACTACGGAGAACTGGTCCGCGCGGCGCAGGATAAAAGCAAAAATGTTTTTCAGAGGCGAACGCGGGAGAGGCTTGCGCAGGCGGTTCTGAGGCAGCGGCAGAGTAAACCCGGGCTCGGGGAAAAGACAGATACAGACGTCACGAGCAGCTGATTCCCCGGCTGATGAATTCAGAAAACAGGGAGCGGGATTCCCGGCTGGCGCGGTACATACATTCAGGATGCCACTGTACGCCCACTGCAAAGGAATGGCTGTCCGACTCTACTGCTTCGATTGTGCCGTCTTTGGCGCGGGCGGTAACGGAGAGGCCGTCTCCCGGAATCTGTATGGCCTGGTGATGAAAACTGTTTACAAGAGGAAGCGGTCCGAAACACTGGCGGACTATGCTTCCTTTTTCCGTTTTTATACGGTGGCTCACGTCACTGCGCTGACCGGACTGCTGCATGTGGCAAAGAGTTCTGCCCGGAATCAGTGAAAGGTCCTGCCATATCGTTCCGCCGCAGGCTGTGTTAAGCACCTGCATGCCGCGGCAGATCGCCAGCACAGGTTTTCCGGAGGCAAGGACTTTTTTCATCAGACGGATCTGATAGAGGTCAAGAGTGATGCTTGTTGTCCCGACTGTGCTCTGCGGTTCGCTGCCGAACAGAAGAGGTGTGATGTCGCCGCCTCCGCAGAAAAGAAAACAGGAACACATGCGCACATACTGATCAAGCAGAGCGTCGCTCCGGACAAGAGGCAGGATAAGAGGCAGCCCGCCTGAATACCGGACGGCCTGAATATACGGATTGGCGACAAACTGGCGGTTTTCCATAAAACCACATATGACAATACCTACAGATGGCTTCATAAACAACTCCTTGTCTTTTCATCGGATGTGTTAGTATATGTAGCGAATATATGTTATATACATGTAAAAACGTACGGGGACTGGAAAATATGAGATGGATTGACATGCACTGTGATACAGTCAGCGAGGCGCTAAAGCGAGGGGAAAACATAGAGCGCAATAATTTGTGCGCGGATGTGGAACGGCTGCTGCAAAGCGGAGCGCGCGCGCAGTTTTTCGCCTGTTTTGTAAACGCGGCGGAATACGGATACGGGAATAAGAGCATACCGGAAAGCCGTGTATGGGACGAGGCATACCGAAAGGTTCTGGAAATGACGGAATCAGTGCAGAAAGCGGAAAGCGGCAGATTCCGGATCGCTGTGAAACCGGAACAAATCTGCCGGGACGGGGATGCCCTTTCAGGGATCCTTGCGGTGGAGGAGGGCGGGATACTCAACGGCAGACCGGAACGTCTGGATGAGCTTTATAACAGGGGAGTCCGTCTGCTCACTCTGACCTGGAATTACAAAAACTGCATCGGAAGCCCGAACAGCAGGGAACAGGCGGTTATGGAACAGGGACTGAGCAGATTCGGGTTCTGCGTTCTGGAACAGATGAACAGTCTGGGAATGATTATAGATGTTTCCCACCTCTCCGACGCGGGATTCCGGGACTGCATCGCCCGCAGCAGTGCGCCGGTCGTGGCTTCACATTCAAACGCGAGGGCGCTCTGCCGCCATCCCAGAAACTTAAGCGACAGAATGCTTCGTGTTCTCGGAGAAAAGGGCGGAGTGGCAGGCGTTAATTTTTATTCACCCTTCCTTAGGGAGCGGGGAAAAGCGGAACTTTCAGATATTGCAAGGCATATCCGCCGCATGGTCCGGTTTGCCGGCGAAGAGGGCGTGGCTCTGGGATCAGATTTTGACGGATTCGCCCCTGCGGACTGTCCGGCCGGACTGTCCGGTGTGACGGACATGGAGAAGATATGGGCGGCTCTGGAAAAGGAAGGATTTACGCAGAGACAGATCGAAATGATCGCCTGGGACAACGCAAAAAGAATTATAAATGATGTCTGGAGATAATAAAAAGGATCTTATTTCTGACTGACAGAAGTAAGATCCTTTTTACAATTCCTGATGGAATATTATTTCTGGTTTTCTTTGGAATGCTCAAGCATCTTCATGGCGCGGACTTTAAGCGGCAGTCCGAAAAGAGTGATAAATCCGTCTGCGTCATGATGGTCATACATATCGCCGGTTGTAAAGCTTGCCAGAGATTCGCTGTAGAGAGAATAGGGAGAAGTCTCGCCGGCCTTGATGATATTGCCCTTGTACAGTTTGAACTTTACTTCGCCTGTAACATACTGCTGGGTTACATCAACGAAGGCGCGGATCGCCTCGCACAGCGGAGTAAACCATTTTCCTTCATATACAACCTGGGCGAGTTTATTTCCCATTTCTTTTTTTACTTCATATGTAGCGCGGTCGAGGATCAGTTCCTCAAGCTGCTGATGAGCTGCCATCAGAATGGTTCCTCCGGGAGTCTCATATACGCCGCGGGATTTCATTCCTACAACACGGTTTTCCACAATGTCGATGATGCCGATGCCGTGCTTTCCGCCGAGAGCATTCAGCTCCGTGATGATTTCGGACACTTTCATTGCCTTGCCGTTCAGCGTTTTCGGAATACCGGCCTCAAATGTCATAGTTACATACTCCGGTTCATCCGGTGCTTTTTCCGGTGATACGCTCAGGACGAGAAGATCGTCGTAATTCGGTTCCACAGAAGGATCTTCCAGTTCCAGTCCTTCATGGCTGATGTGCCAGAGGTTGCGGTCACGGCTGTAGCTGTGTTTTGTATCGAAAGGAAGGTCTATGCCGTGCTTTTTGCAGTATTCGATCTCGTCTTCCCTGGACTGCATGGTCCAGATATCTGTCATACGCCAGGGAGCGATGATTTTGATATCGGGCGCAAGCGCCTTGATGCCAAGCTCAAAACGGATCTGGTCGTTTCCTTTTCCTGTAGCGCCGTGGCAGATGGCAACCGCGCCTTCTTTGCGCGCGATCTCCACAAGCTTTTTCGCGATGGCCGGACGGGCCATGGATGTGCCGAGAAGATACTGATTTTCATAGACGGCGCCGGCTTTAACGCAGGGCATAATGAAATCATCGGCAAATTCATCCACAATATTTTCTATATATAATTTGGACGCGCCGGAAAGCTTCGCCCTTTCATCAAGTCCGTCCAGTTCTTCGCCCTGTCCGCAGTCGATGCAGCAGCAGATAACGTCATATCCGAAATTTTCTTTCAGCCACGGAATAATAGCGGTTGTATCAAGTCCGCCTGAATATGCCAGAACAACTTTTTCTTTACTCATTTTTACAGCCTCCTGAATGTATTTTTATTAATTTTGCCCGCAGGTGGACCGGCGGGCGGTCTTTGCTTATTTTTCCGCTTTTGCAAGCTACATCATACTATACAACAGAACTTATAATTATGCAAGAGAAAAATTATAAAATAAAACATATGCATATATTCACGAATAAATGCATAAAAATACATAATTTGCATGCGCTTATGCATAATACGGAATTCGGCGTGATTTTCAGGGGCACGTATACGAAGGCATATACATAAACTGGTATAGCAGATGTCGGACCGCATCCGCCTCTGCAGGCAGAGAACGGCAGCGTCAGTGTATACTGACGCTATGGATTCATATAAAACAGGGAGGATATTTTGGCTTCGATCAGTTTGTGTATGATTGTAAAAAATGAGGAGGAGACGCTGCCCAGGTGTCTGGAGAGTGTAAAAGGACTGACGGATGAAATAATAATTGTAGATACGGGTTCTGAAGACGGCACAAAGAAGGCTGCCGCCGGATATACAGACCGGATTTATGATTATGTATGGAAAGACGACTTTTCCGCGGCGAGAAATTATGCTTTTGAAAAAGGCGAATGCGATTACCTTATGTGGATGGATGCGGACGATGTAATTCCGGAAGGAGAGCGGGAGAAATTTCTGGAGATGAAAAACCACCTTCCACCGGATACGGATATCGTAATGATGCCATACGCTGTTTCGTTTGATGAAAGCGGAAACAGTACATTTACTTATTACAGAGAAAGAATTGTAAGGAATAAGGCGGGATATCTGTTCGCCGGACGTGTTCATGAAGTGATTCCGCCTGCCGGAAAAATTCTGTATTCTGATGTGCGGATAGAACACAGAAAGCTGAAGACGGCGGATTCCGGAAGAAATCTGAGGATATACGAAGACATGGAAGCGAAAGGCGAAAGATTTGACAGCAGGGCGCTTTATTATTATGGAAGGGAGCTTGCGGCTCACCGGAAGTACCGGAAAGGAATAAAAGTTCTTAAAAGTTTTCTGAAGCGTCCTGACGGATGGAAGGAAAACAGAATCGACGCGTGCCGCCAGCTTGCGTTCTGTTATTATGGACTGAATGATGAGGAAAAAGCCCTTGGCGCTCTTTTTTCATCATTTGAAATTGATGTGCCCAGAGGGGAAATATGCTGCGACCTGGGACGGCACTTTATGGACCGGGGGAGTTACGGGCAGGCGGTTTACTGGTTGAAACAGGCGCTTGAGGCAAAAAGAGACATGAAGTCCGGCGCTTTCATACAGGAAGATTGCTACGGATTTCTGCCCGCCATCCTGTTGTGCGTCTGTTTCGACAGGATGGGAGATCTGAAGCAGGCGGAAAAATATAACGAACTTGCGGGCAGATATAATCCGGCTTCATTTTATTATCGCGAAAACCGGGATTACCTGCGAAAAAAGCAAAAAAAGAATCTGAACATATATTAGTTATGGAAGGAGGTGTAAATATATGATTTTTTTCAGAAAAAAAGATGCAAAAGAAAACGATCTTGTTCAGGAACAGTCATTTTCGGATTCCGGTAAAACAGGAGAGACACACAGCCAGGAGAGATGCGGCTGCCCGCCTTTTGGTCTCCGTCCGCCCTGCCCGCCCAGACACTGCTGCTGCACCGGTCCAACAGGTGCGACCGGTGCGACGGGCGTGACAGGTCCAACCGGAGCGACAGGCCCGGCAGGGGCAGCGGGAGCAACGGGAGCGACAGGCCCAACGGGGGCGACAGGCCCGACCGGAGCAACGGGTCCGGCAGGAGGCCCAACAGGAGCAACCGGCCCAACGGGAGCAACAGGGGCGACAGGTCCGGCGGGGGCAGCAGGAGCAACGGGAGCGACAGGCCCGGCGGGGGCAGCAGGAGCAACAGGAGCAACTGGCCCAACGGGAGCGACAGGCCCGGCGGGGGCAGCAGGAGCAACAGGGGCGACAGGCCCGACGGGAGCAACCGGCCCAACGGGCCCGACAGGGGCAGCAGGAGCAACGGGAGCAACCGGCCCGACCGGGGCAACAGGAGTGACCGGCCCGACAGGCGCGGCGGGGACAGCCGCACCGGCGAGCTATCTGTCGGCATATTCCACCCCGGCTCAGACAGGGACGACAGGAACAATGCTGATATTTGACAGGAACGCGTCTTCGGCCGGCACGGACATAACCCATGAGCAGAACAGTCCGCAGGTTACAGTACAGACTCCGGGGTATTATGAAATATCGTTTCACGGAACCGTAGGACCGTCCGGCGGCGTGACATTTCCCGCAACAGTAGGGGTGTACCTTGAGCAGCAGGGAACGGAAGTACCGGGCGCGGCGGTGCAGCATACTTTCCAGACTTCGACGGACACGGCGAATCTGTCCTTTTCTCAGATTGCCGAAGTTCAGTCTGCGCCGGCGGTGTTTCAGGTAAGCGGACAGGGCGACGCGTATTTTTATGGAGGAGTTACGCTTACGGTACAGAAGATCGGCGAGATTTCCTGATATACAGAAGAGTGCCGTTTACAATCCCGGAATGTGCCTTTTGGCGCTTCCGGGAATTGTGCTTTTACGGGGACAATATTTCAGACGTGTGAAAGGAAAGCTTGTGGAAATTGTTTCTTCTGCGATAAAGAATAGGCTTTTTTCAAATTATATAATCAGAAATGCAGGCAGAATCATAAAAAGTGCAAACTATACATTCAAAAGTCTGGTATAATGGAGAATGTAAGTGTGCCTGAACAGGCTGAGTATACTTTTGTGCAGAAGACAAAATATCAGGGCGATGTATACATGCATCTGCGCCTGTTTTAAAGAAAGGAAGGCAGGGTAATGATTATTCAGAGTAAAAAAGTCTGGCTTGCGGATCAGTTTGTGGAAGCACAGATTGAAGTTATGAATGGAAAAATAATAAATGTGTACGCGTACGGAGAAAAAAAAGCAGACGTTGATTATGGAAGCAGCCGGATCCTTCCGGGCTTTATTGATATTCACTGTCATGGCGCGTACGGATTTGATACGAACGACGCGGAAGAAGAAGGTCTGAGAAACTGGGTGCGCAATATTGTAGATGAAGGAGTTACGGCGCTTCTTCCGACTACGATCACACAGAGCAGCGAAGTGCTTACAAAAGCTCTGAAAAATGTCGCGAAAGTAGTGAATGACGGGTACACCGGAGCGGAAATACTTGGAATTCATTTTGAAGGGCCATATCTGGATATGAAGTATAAAGGCGCGCAGCCGGAGCAGTACATCTGCAGGCCGTCGGTGGAACAGTTTAAAAAGTATCAGGAGGCGGCAGACGGACTGATAAAATATATTACGATAGCCACGGAAACAGATGAAGATTTTGCACTGACGCGCTATTGCGCGGAACACGGCGTCGTCGTGAGCATCGGTCATTCCGCCGCGGCAAGCGGGGACGCAATTCAGGCATTTGCCCATGGCGCCCGTTCAATGACGCATGTGTATAACGGCATGGCGCCCTTTAATCACAGGATGAACGGACTGGTCGGAGCCGCATTTTGCATAAAGAGTATGTACGGAGAAATTATCTGCGACGGAAATCATTCGACGCCGGCTGCGCTGCATCAGTTCTTTGAGGCAAAGGGGCCGCATTACGGCATAATGGTAAGCGACGCTCTGATGGCAAAGGGGGCTCCGGCCGGATCCAGATTCATATTCGGCGGCAATGAGATTGAAATCTATCCGGACGGCAGCGCGCATCTGACATCGACAAAGGGGCTGGCGGGCTCTACGCTTTGTATCAACGAGGGACTCCGCATTCTGATCGAGGAAGCGCTCGT
This sequence comes from uncultured Mediterraneibacter sp., assembly GCA_944381125.1. Classification (GTDB taxonomy): domain Bacteria; phylum Bacillota; class Clostridia; order Lachnospirales; family Lachnospiraceae; genus Mediterraneibacter. The sequence goes on from CALWKB010000055.1 coordinate 11,257, forward strand.
TCCGGTGGATACGGCAATTAATTCCTGTACAAAGAATCCGGCCGCATGCCTGCGCATTGACGACAGAAAAGGCTCTATCAAGGTCGGAATGGACGCGGATCTGGTTGTCCTCGACAGGGACTACAAAGTACTGCAGACGTATTGTATGGGAAACGCGATGCTTGGCGGAAAAACAGAGTAAGATGAAACTCTTTCCGAAAGAAGAAACCCTGTGCTATAATGGGCGGGAAGACAATGATATATGGTTACGGCTGCATCTGTCTTTTTTATGATCTGAAAGGAGGGGAAAAATGAAAGTTTTAGTTGTTGTTGATATGCAGAATGACTTTATCGACGGTTCTCTGGGCACGAAGGAGGCTCAGGCGATTGTTCCCGGTGTGATTGAAAAAATCAGTAATTTTGACGGCAAAGTAATCGCCACAAGAGATACCCATGGGAAAGATTATCTGAACAGTGCGGAAGGAAAGCAGCTTCCGGTAGTTCATTGCGTGAAAGATACAGAAGGCTGGCGGATTCGGACTGAAGTAGAAGAAGCGGTCCGGAAAAAAGAGGACAGCAGAATTCTGGACAAGCCGACTTTTGGAAGCGTGGAGCTGGGAGAATATATAAGGAAACTGAATGAAACGGACGATCCGGTGGAGGAGATCACACTGATCGGTCTCTGCACCGATATCTGTGTAATTTCAAACGCACTTCTGCTGAAAGCATA
>CALWKB010000056.1 GCA_944381125.1 uncultured Mediterraneibacter sp.
TAATGGCAAAAATTTTCTGATAAAAGAAAATATACAGCGCCAGTACAAGCGCCGCCAGAGTCACGCTCAACGCCACATCTTCCCGGCTCATCGCCAGAATGCTGCCGAACATATAATTATAAACATCGGTATTCATCCCTGTTGTCATAGATATCACCATTACGCCCACCGCAAGCGAACTTGTGGAGATGAGGGCAATGGCTGCGTCCCCTTTGATCCGGCTGCTTCCGCTTATGCGAAGCAGGAGCACCGCCGATACGATAACTACCGGAATCGCGACGGAAAGAGGCGCCGCGTTTGCGGCCGCGGCCACCGCCATCGCGCCGAATCCCACATGGGAAAGCCCGTCTCCGATCATGGAATACCGCTTCAGCACAAGGCTCACTCCCAGAAGGGCCGAGCAAAGGGCAACCAGAATTCCGACAACAAAAGCCCTTACCATAAAAGGATAAGAAAGCATTTCAAATAATGTCTCAGTCATCTGCTCCACCTCCCAGAAACGCACGCCCCACACGGCTCTTCTGATAATCCTCCGCCGTCCCGAAAAACAGCGCCTTCTCCTGAAGATGCAGAATATGTGTGGCATACTTTACCGCGCTTTCTATGTCATGGGACACCATTACGACCGCTATGCCGGATTCTTTATTGATCTTCCGGATCAGTTCATAAAATTCAGCCGTCACGATAGGATCCAGACCGGTCACGGGCTCGTCGAGAAGCAGAAGCGTCTTTGTTGCGCAGAGCGCTCTTGCCAGAAGCACTCTCTGTTTCTGACCGCCGGACAGATCCCGGAAGCACTGGCGGGACAGTTCCAAAATCCCCAGCATATCCATTTTCTCGCAGGCGGTCTTTTTGTCCGATGAAGTATAAAACGGACGTATTCCTCTGCTGTTAAGCCGTCCGGAAAGCACGACTTCATATACGCTGGCGGGAAAATCTTTCTGAAAATCCGTCTGTTGCGGCAGATAGCCGATCTCATTCTGCATCAGCCCGTCGCCGAAGATAATCCGGCCTTTTTCCACTGTTTTAAGTCCCAACAGGCTTTTTACCAGAGTGCTTTTCCCGGAGCCGTTTTCTCCTACGATGCACAGATAATCCCCCGCGTCGATCTGAAAATTCAGATCTTTTACAACCGTCTGACCCTCATAGCCGATTGATACATTCTCACATCTGATCAGGGACATTCGTTCAGCACCTCCTCCAGCGTCCTGGCGTTTTCTTCCATCATACTCAGATAAGTTTCTCCGTTTTCAAACTGTTCCGCCGACAGGTTGTGGCAGCTGTAAAAAACTTTCACGTCGGTTCCCGCCGCTTCCGCGACCGCACGGGCGATGTTGTCGCTGCTCAGCTCCATTTTCAGAATGGCAGGCACCTTCTCTTCCTTTGCCTTGCGGATCAGAAACGCCATCGTCGCGGCGCTTGGCTCCGTATCTGAAGCGCATCCCGGAAATGCGGCATAATACTCAAGCCCGTATGCGTCGGCAAAATAACGGAAAGGAAAACGGTCCCCGAAAATCAGAGTTTTCCGCTTTGCCTTGTCCACAATTTCCCGGAATTCCCGGTCCAGCCGCTCCAGTTCTTCCTGATATGCCGCGGCGTTTTCTTCATATATGCCGCTGTTGGCGGGATCCGTCCCGGACAGCAGTCCGGCGATCTGTTCCACGATCAGAGAAGCATTTTCCGGAGACGTCCACACATGTTCATCCGTTTCATGGACGGAATGCGCTTCTTCATGTCCCGGCTCCTCCTGTCCGTGACTGTGTCCCGGCTGTTCTTCCATGCCCTGAACCTGCTCTTCCTCTACTGTTTCCACACAGTCTGTAAGTTTGAGCGTACGCATCCGCGCGTCCGGCACAGAGTCCAGGATGTCTTCCACCCAGGCGTCGTTTTCCCCGCCCACATAAATAAATACATCACAGTTCTGTATCGCGATAATATCCTGCGGAGTAGGCTCATAAGAATGACTTTCCTCCCCCGGCTTCAGAAGCATTTTCAGCTCTGCTTTATCCCCCGCGATCTGCCGGACGAAATCATACTGCGGAAAGATCGTCGTCACCACACTTATTCTGTCTTCTCCTGCTTTATCTTCCGATCCGGCGCTTTTCTCCAGTCCGCATCCCGTCAGCAGGATACAGCCTGCCAGAAGCCAGGCGCCGGCCGCCGCTCTTATTTTCCCTTTCCTTCCCGTCATCAATCTTACTGCCATGCCGCCTTCCTATCTGCGCTCATATTTTGTAAAACAGAATTCAAGATCAAAGCAGGTCTGCTCCTCCCCTTCCTCTGTCATTACCCATTCTTCCATCTCATCCAGGTTCGGAAAAAATGTATCCGCCTGAAAAGCGCGGTCAATCCTGGTTACAAGAACCGTATCGCAGTACGGAAGCATCATCCTGTAAATGCTCTCGCCTCCGATAATATAAATATCATCTGTGTCATACTGCTCCAGCGTTTTTAAAAGCTCCTCTTTTGAGTGCACAATTACGGCGTCTTTTACTTTATAATCCGGATTTGACGTAAGTACAATATTGATCCGGTTTTTCAGAGGCTGGCTGTTCGGAAAGCTCTCCAGAGTCTTTCTTCCCATTACAACAACCTTTCCCGTTGTCGTCTCCCGGAAAAATTTCATGTCTGACGGAATGCTGACAAGCAGCCTGTTCCCGTACCCGATTCCCCAGTTTCTGTCTGCTGAAAGTATCGCTTTCATTTCTGTATTCCTCCATTACAGTAAGACGGAGCTTCCCGTGCGGCTTCGCCTGAAGCGGGGGAGCTCCCGTCCTCTGTTCTATATTGTTCTCTTATACCGTTTCCCTATACCGCCACCGGAATATTTCTGATCTGCGGATGAGTTTCATAATTATCCAGAGACACATCGTCAGGAGTAAAATCATAAAAATCCTTTACATCCGGATTGAGCCGGAATACCGGAGCCGGAAGCGGTTCCCTGGAAATCAGTTCTTCCACCATCGGAATATGCCTGTCATAAATATGAGCGTCTGCGATCACATGCACAAACTCTCCGGCTTTCATGCCGCACACCTGAGCCAGCATATAAATCAGCACCGCGTACTGGCACACATTCCAGTTGTTCGCCGTCAGCACATCCTGCGAACGCTGATTGAGTATCCCGTTCAGAGTCAGTACGTCGCTGTCCTTTTCCTTTGTCACATTAAATGTCATGCTGTAAGCGCAGGGGTACAGATGCATCTCATGAAGGTCCTGGTGCACATAAAGGTTTGTCATGATCCGGCGGCTGTACGGGTTGTTTTTCAGATCATAAATCACCCGGTCCGTCTGATCCATCATTCCTTCTTTATACTGATACTTCACTCCCATCTGATAGCCGTACGCTTTGCCGATAGAGCCGCTTTCATCCGCCCAGCTGTCCCAGATATGACTTTTCAGCTCATGCACATTGTTGGATTTCTTCTGCCAGATCCACAGCAGTTCGTCCACACAGCTCTTAATTGCCGTGCGCCTGAGCGTAAGAACCGGGAACTCTCTGGACAGGTCATAACGGTTTACAACGCCGAACCTTTTAATCGTATAGGCGGGCGTGCCGTCTTCCCACACCGGACGCACTTTCTCTCCTTCTGTACTTGTGCCGTTTTCCAGAATATCCCGGCACATGTCCCTGAAAACTATGTCTGCATAACTCATTTATTTCCCTCCTGCAAAGAGACTGCCGCCTCTTTGTATTCTCAGCCGTCCCGCCGGAATTCTAAACTCCGCACTACGGTTCCGCGATATTGTATAAAAGCCTGTCAAGATACTTCCTCAGCGCGGTCACTTCTCTTGCGGTCATGCCCCGTGTCAGCTCCCGGTCTGTCTTTCTGCGTTCGCTTTCCATTTTCCGGCGGATATCATAGGCTTTCTCTGTAAGGTATATCTTCTTTTTTCTCCTGTCGTTTTCATTCGGAACGCACAGAATATATCCTTTCTCATCCAGCCGCTTCAGAATCCCCGTGACCGTCGGATTTTTCAGAGACAGGTGGCGTTCCAC
>CALWKB010000057.1 GCA_944381125.1 uncultured Mediterraneibacter sp.
TTGAGGAAGGATATTTTGAAGAAGAGGGGATAGATCTTGATCTGGTGTGCGGCTTCGGAGCGGATAAGACGATGACCGCCGTCATATCAGGAGAGGCGGATATCGGCTTTATGGGTTCAGAGGCTTCCATCTACACTTATAATGAAGGCGCGGGAGACTATGTGGTTAATTTTGCGCAGCTTACTCAGAGGGCAGGTAATTTTCTTGTGGCAAGAGAGAATACGGACGATTTCTCATGGGATGACCTGAGAGGAAAGCTGGTGCTGGGCGGCCGAAAGGGCGGCATGCCGCAGATGGTCTTTGAGTATATCTTGAAGGAAAACGGCATCGATCCGGCCTCGGACCTGGAGATCAACCAGAATATCGACTTCGGCTCCACTGCCGCCGCATTTGCCGAAGGGCAGGGAGATTTTACGGTTGAGTTCGAACCCGGCGCCACCACGCTGGAATCCGAGGGGAAAGGCTATGTCGTCGCTTCCCTTGGCGAGGACAGCGGTTATGTGCCTTACACGGCGTTCAGCGCGAAGCAGAGTTATATAGAGGAACACCCGGATGTCATCCAGGGATTTACAAATGCTCTTCAGAAAGGAATGGACTTTGTACAGTCTCATACGCCGGAAGAGATCGCGGCGGTGATCGAACCGCAGTTTCCGGAGACGGATCTGGAAACGATCACGACCATCGTAACCCGCTACTACGATCAGGATACGTGGAAAAGCAATCTGATTTTTGAAGAGAGCAGCTTCGATCTTCTCCAGGATATACTGGAGAGCGCGGGCGAACTGGAAAAGAGAGCGCCGTATGAAGATCTGGTTACAACAAAGTTTGCGGCGATCGCCGTACAGTGATATAATTCTTCAGAGAAGAATAAAAGACATCCGGCCCGGAACCGTGTCTGAACAGATCGCCGGGCCGGTATATTGTATGAAAGGAAGAATATACGATAATGATAGACAAAAGACTTGTGCCTGTCGGCGGACTGAAAAAAGAACCTTTTTCCGGAAGCCACGGCGGAATGCGTTATTTTCTCGCAGGCGACGACGGCAGAAACAGTACGACATTTACGGCATATGTATATCCGGAGCCGTGGTGTTTTGAAGAGACGCCGGAAGAACAGAAAGAAAGCGCGTCCTTTCCTCTCACCGAGGAGGGGATGGACCAGGCGACGGCCTGGCTGTACGAGCGTTTTGAGACAGAAAAAGAGCGATGGACGCAGGCCGCCAGAGACACCATGCATACCATCGCCGGAAAAATTTAGTTTCTTTTAATAATCTTTAAGATTTCTTACGTTTCCAGACACATCGGATTCACAATTTCCTGTTATCCTGTGACTATGAAAACAAGAAGACAATGGCTGTACATACAGCCTGTGTGCACGGCCATTGGACTTCGCCTAAAGTAAAAACTGCAGAACGATTCGAGTCGGCTTACAGCTGATTTTATTTCCCGGCATATTGGTCCGGGAATATTTTTTTGAGATCCTTTTTTACTATATACCAGTACATGCCGATGAGAAGCGCCGACGCCAGTATCCAGGCAGCCGGACTTGCGAGGCATACTCCGGGATAACTTTTCTGTCCGGCGGCGATGACCGCCACAACTCCTCTTCCGATCAGCTCGGCCACGCCGGCCATCATCGGAAGCAGGCCGTAGCCAAGACCCTGGATGCCGTTGCGGTAAATATTGACAATCGCCAGAGGAATGAAAAACGTTCCGGCGCAGATAAGATAAGTATTTACCGAATCCATAATCAGAGCGACATCTTCGGATACAAACAGAAAGGTCATATATTTCCCGACTGTCATAACAAGAGCCGCGGCGATAACTGAGTATATAATGCCGATGACGGTAGAGGCCTTAAATCCCTGCCGTATCCGGGATACGTCTCCGGCTCCCATATTCTGAGCGCCGTATGTGGCCATTGTAGTGCCCATGGCGACATACGCCTGAGTTACAACCTGTTCGATCTTGCCGGCTGTGGTGTAGGCGGCTACCAGTGTGGAACCGAGAAGATTCAGCGCCGACTGTACCATCATCGTACCGATGGCTGTGATCGAGTACTGGAGCGCCATAGGTATGCCGATCCGGATCTGCGTCTGAAGGATGCTCCCCGAAGGACGCCAGTCTTCTCTGGTCATGCGCAGCATGGGCACCTTTTTTATAATGTATATCAGGCAGAGGACGCCGGATACTCCCTGGGAGATTACCGTGGCAACGGCCGCGCCGGCCGCTCCCATATGAAATATAATGATAAGCGCCAGGTCCAGCACAATATTAAGAAGCGCCGATAAAATAAGAAAATACAGCGGCACCCGGCTGTTCCCCAGGGCGCGGAGAATACTCGCCAGCAGATTGTAAAGCATCTGGGCCAGGATGCCTCCGCTTATAATCATTATATAAGCATATGCGTCCGCGAAAATATCTTCGGGGGTGTGCATCAGTATAAGCCACGGCTTCATAAACAGCATAAAGGCCGCTGTCAGGATCACTCCCACGATCAGAGACAGGATGGACGCGCCCGCGACCGTCCTGCGCATGGCGGGCATATCTCCGGCTCCGAATTTCTGCGCGGTAAGAACGGTAAAACCGGCGGTCATTCCAACGACAAATCCATAGATCAGAAACATGATCGTTCCTGTGCTGCCAACGGCGGCCAAAGCCCTGTTCCCTACAAATTTTCCTACAATTACGGCGTCAGCCATGTTATAAAACTGTTGAAAAACATTTCCGATGAAAATAGGAAGAGTAAAATGAAAGATGATCTTCATCGGATTTCCCTTTGTCATGTCAAGTTGAACTGCTTTCATAATCATTACTCCCGTCAATAAAATCCAAATGCAGATTATATAACAGAAGCGAAGGCATGTAAATATACTTTTTTAAAAATTAACAAAAGTCCGGATAAGAATTCCTCTGCCTTCACGGCGGAAGGAAGAAATATCCATTTTATCAGTAAGGTTCCGGTTGACAATCGGAAACGTGTGTTCAATAATGGAAATACTGAAGTAAAGGAGATACATATGAGTATATACGATAATTTGAACGAACCGCAGCGGGAAGCGGTATTTCACACCGACGGCCCGCTTCTGATACTTGCCGGGGCCGGTTCGGGAAAGACGAGAGTGCTGACTCACCGCATCGCGTATCTGATAGAAGAACGAGGAGTCAGCCCGTGGAACATTCTTGCCATAACGTTTACCAACAAGGCGGCCGGGGAAATGAGGCAGCGGGTTGACAATCTCGTCGGATACGGAGCGGAGAGCATCTGGGTAAGCACGTTTCACTCCGCCTGCGTGAGGATACTCAGGCGTTTTATCGACCGGCTCGGATACGATAACCGGTTCACAATATACGACACAGACGATCAGAAAACTCTGATAAAAGAAGTGTGCAGACAAACAGATATTGATACAAAAAAGTTTAAAGAGAGAATGCTTCTGTCTGTTATATCATCCGCAAAGAATGAAATGATCCTTCCGGATGAATTTGAACTGAACGCAGGGGGAGACTTCGCGCAGCAGAAGATTGCCCGCGCATACCGGGAATATGAAGCCCGACTCAAAGCAAACAACGCGCTGGACTTTGACGATCTTCTCGTAAAGACGGTGCAGCTTCTCGATACTCAGCCGGATATAAGAGAAAATTATCAGGAGCGGTTCCGGTATATAATGGTAGATGAATACCAGGACACAAACACGGTACAGTTTAAACTTGTCAGCCTTCTGGCCGGAAAATACCGGAATCTGTGCGTGGTGGGAGACGACGACCAGTCGATCTACAAGTTCCGCGGCGCCAATATCCGGAACATTCTTGATTTTGAAAAGGAATATCCGGATGCGAAAGTGATTAAGCTGGAACAGAATTACCGGTCAACAGAAAACATATTAAATGCGGCGAACAGCGTGATCCGCAACAACCGGGGAAGAAAGGACAAAACGCTCTGGACGGCCAACGGAACAGGAGAGAAAATCTGTCTGCGCCAGTTTGACACCGCGTATGACGAGGCGGACTTTATCGCGTCAGACGTATCGGACGAGGTACGGGAAGGGGCCGCTTATAAAGACCATGCGGTTCTCTACAGAACGAACGCCCAGTCCCGTATTCTGGAAGAAAAATTCGTGGCAATGAATATTCCGTATAAAATTGTAGGCGGCATTAACTTCTACGCCCGCCGGGAGATCAAGGACATTCTCGCCTACCTTAAAACGATTGACAACGGAAGGGACGACCTGGCGGTGCGCAGGATCATAAATGTCCCCAAACGCGGCATCGGGCAGACGACAATAAACCGGATCCAGGAGTCCGCGTCCCAGAGAGGAATCGGATTTTACGAGGCGCTGATGGCGCCCGGACTGATCCCCGGGGTGGGGCGGAGCGCATCGAAACTGGATTCATTTGCCGCTCTGATCGAATATTTCAAAGGGCAGGCGCAGAGAGAGTCTCTGACAGATCTGATTACGGAAATAATAGAAAAGACTGCGTATATAGAAAATCTCGACGCGGATGATCCGGAAGATGCACAGGCAAGAATTGAGAATATCGACGAACTGGTGAGCAAGGCCGCGGCGTATGAAGAAGACTGCGCGGACCGGGGAGAGACAGGGACGCTCGGCGGATTCCTTGAGGAAGTGGCGCTTGTAGCCGATATAGACAGTCTGGATGAGAACCAGGATTATGTTGTGCTGATGACTCTTCACAGCGCTAAGGGACTGGAATTTTCCCACGTCTATCTTGCCGGGATGGAGGACGGGCTGTTCCCCGGTTATATGGCGATTACAGCAGACGACCGGGAGGAGCTGGAAGAAGAACGGCGCCTCTGTTATGTCGGCATCACGCGCGCGGAAGAAAAACTGACGCTGACCTGCGCGCGCCGCAGAATGGTTCGCGGAGAGACGCAGTTTAACAGGATGTCGCGGTTTGTCATGGAGATCCCTGCGGAGATACTGGATACCGGCACTTTCCGGGCTGAGAAAGACGTCGAACCCCCTGCCCGGGATACATACCGGAACGCAAGGGAGGCATTCCGGACGCGTCCGTTTGCCGGCAGTTATCCGGGAAAGAAGGCGGATGAGAATAATGCATTTTCCGCACTGCAGAAAGGCAGCCAGCTGGCCGCAAAGCCCGAAGGCGGACTTTCTTACGGAGTCGGCGACCGGGTGCGGCATGTAAAGTTCGGAGAAGGCACTGTTCTCGACATCAGAGAAGGCGGACGGGATTATGAAGTAACCGTGGAATTTGACGGGGCCGGAACGAGAAAAATGTTCGCCATGTTCGCGAAACTGGCAAAAGTATAAGAGAAGTTTCATATGAATTTATAATAAACTAGTAGTAAATTGAAAATGTTAGTGTTATAATAACAGAAAGTAAACCGCCGTCGCAGGACGGGGAAAGGACGTGAATAATGAGCAAGGTAGAAGAGTTTATTGCAGAATCAAAATTAAGTGATTTGCTGAAAAGGAATGAGGGCGAAAAGCAGAAAAATACGGTGATCTGGGTACTGGCTATTATCGGCGCCATCGCTGCAGTCGCAGGAATCGCGTATGCGGTATACCGTTTCTTTACCCCGGATTATCTGGAGGACTTTGAAGATGATTTCGACGACGATTTCGATGATTACTTCAGCGAGGAAGATCAGGTATAATCTTCCGGCACAATTATAAAAGAACGGAATAAAGGCGGGATGCAGAAAGCACCCTGCCTCTTTTATTAGATGGGGAAAGAGTCCCCGCCTCCGCAGGCGGCCGCCGTGCTGACGGATGCCCCGATGCCCGCATCGGGGCTTTTTACTGCGGGAAGGCGAATGAACTGCTCTTCCCTCAAAAATAACTATTAAAATATGGAGAAAAGAATGAAAAAAGGACAGATATATGAAGGCGTGATCGAACGGGTGGATTTCCCGAATAAAGGGCTGGTGCA
>CALWKB010000058.1 GCA_944381125.1 uncultured Mediterraneibacter sp.
AAAAAGTAGGCATGGCAAAGAAAAAGGTTATCCGCTATGATAATGTACTTCCGGAAAACCAGATCTTCCGGTGGGACGATATCGGCCGGTTCCATCTGGATCAGTACATTCTGATGCATTCGGTGATTTACCGGACGGAAATGCTTCGCCTGTGCCAGCTGGAGCTTCCGAAGCACACCTTTTATGTGGATAATATTTACGTTTATTATCCTCTGCCGCATGTGCGCACCCTCTATTATCTGAATGTTGACTTTTACAGATATTTTATCGGAAGGGAAGACCAGTCGGTAAATGAGAAGGTAATGATCAGCCGGATCGACCAGCAGCTGTTTGTCACAAGAACGATGATCGCGATGTATGAACTTAAGATGATTACGAGCAAGAAACTCAGAAAATACATGATCAATTATCTCGCCATCATGATGACGGTATCATCCATTCTGTGCATCCGTTCGAAGAAAGAGGAAAACCTCGTAAAGAAAAAGGAACTGTGGGCTTACCTTAAGAAAAAAGATTATAAGACCTATATGAAGATCCGCTACGGCATTCTCGGACAGACCATGAATCTGCCGGGCCGTCCGGGCAGGAAAGTGTCCTCTCTGGCGTACAGCGTCGCAAGGAGGCTGATCGGATTTAACTGATATTTCCGGAAATAATAATTGATTTTACAGACAAAACATATTAAACTGTTATTAACTGAAAAAGGTAAATGCTGAGATCAGGAGAGCAAAAATGAAGCAGCAGGGATGTTGTTTGTATTTTTGCTCTTTTTTTATAACAGCGGCGGGGTTGCATGTCCGGAAGCGGATGGTAAATAAAAATGGTGCGCGGCACCGGAGAAGGAGGAAGGCAATGGCAAAATATGTACTGGCGTTAGACGCGGGAACAACCAGCAACAGATGTATACTTTTCAATGAAAACGGGGAAATGTGCAGCGTGGCGCAGAGGGAATTTACGCAGTATTTCCCGAAACCCGGATGGGTGGAGCACGACGCGGATGAAATCTGGGCCACTCAGCTTGGAGTGGCCGTAGAAGCGATGAATATGATCGGCGCGGCGGCGGACGACATAGCCGCCATCGGCATAACCAACCAGCGAGAAACGGCGATTGTCTGGGACAAAGAGACAGGAGAACCGATATACCACGCGATCGTGTGGCAGTGCCGCAGGACGTCAGAATACTGCGACTCACTGAAAGAAAAAGGACTTACGGAGAAATTCAGAGAAAAAACAGGGCTCGTCATCGACGCGTATTTTTCCGGGACAAAGGTAAAATGGATTCTGGACAATGTGCCGGGCGCGCGTGAGCGCGCTGAAAAAGGAGAGCTGCTGTTCGGGACGGTTGAGACATGGCTGATCTGGAAGCTCACAAAAGGAGCCGTCCATGTAACTGATTATTCAAACGCATCCCGCACCATGCTGTTTAATATCAATACGCTGGAGTGGGACGACGAGATTCTTGCCGAACTGGACATTCCGAAATGTATGCTGCCGGAGCCAAAACCGTCAAGCTGCATTTACGGGGAGGCGGATCCTTCTTTTCTCGGAGGGCCGATTCGGATCGCCGGCGCGGCAGGCGACCAGCAGGCCGCGCTGTTCGGACAGACCTGCTTTTGCCCGGGAGAAGCGAAAAATACATACGGGACAGGATGCTTCCTGCTTATGAATACAGGCGAAAAGCCGGTGTTTTCAAATAACGGGCTCGTTACGACAATTGCGTGGGGAATGGACGGAAAAGTAAACTATGCGCTGGAAGGATCCATTTTCGTGGCGGGAGCCGCAGTGCAGTGGCTCAGAGATGAGATGCGGCTCATTGACTCTGCCGCGGATTCCGAATATATGGCCAAAAAAGTCAAAGATACGAACGGGTGTTATGTAGTGCCCGCATTTACCGGGCTGGGCGCGCCTCACTGGGATCAGTACGCGAGAGGAACGATCGTGGGCATTACCCGAGGCGTAAATAAATATCACATTATCCGGGCCACGCTGGAATCAATCGCATATCAGGTAAACGACGTACTTCAGGCGATGAAGAATGATTCCGGCATCCGTCTTACGGCGCTGAAGGTAGACGGCGGAGCCAGCGCGAATGATTTCCTGATGCAGACGCAGGCGGATATTATCAACGCCCCGGTAAACCGCCCCCGGTGCGTGGAAACTACCGCGATGGGCGCCGCCTATCTCGCGGGTCTGGCAGTGGGATACTGGAAGAGCACGGAAGACGTGATCCAAAACTGGAAGATCGACAGGACATTTGAACCTGCCGTTGATGAAAAAATCAGGGAGGAGAAAATCAGAGGCTGGAACAGGGCGGTTAAGTACGCGTACGGATGGGCAAAGGACGAATAAGGCGTTTCGGGAAGGAGAAGGGTATAGAATGTACGACATTATAATAATAGGCAGCGGCGTTTCCGGGGCGGCATGCGCCCGCGAACTGTCCAGATACGAGGCGAAAATATGCGTGCTCGAAAAAGAAGAGGACGTCTGCTGCGGTACTTCAAAAGCGAACAGCGCCATCGTACACGCGGGGTATGACGCCCCGGCGGGATCTCTTAAGGCAAAGCTGAATGTGGAAGGAAACGAAAAGATGGAGCAGCTCGCCAGAGATCTGGATTTCCCGTTCCGGCGCTGCGGGTCTTTTGTGATCTGCCGTGACGAAACAGAAATGCCGGCTCTGCGGGAGCTGTATGACAGAGGAATAAAAAACGGTGTAAAGGGGCTTCGGATCCTGAACAGGACGGAAACGCTCGCAATGGAGCCGAATGTCACAGATCAGGTGTTCGCCGCGCTTTACGCTCCGGGCGCCGGGATTGTGTGTCCGTTCGGCATGAATATCGCGCTTGCCGAAAATGCCTGTGAAAACGGTGTGGAGTTTTATTTTGACACGGAAGTCAGAGATATACGAAGAACAGAAGACGGCTATGAACTTATGACAAATAAGGGAGTATTCCGGTCAGAATATATTGTCAACGCGGCGGGCGTGTACGCGGACAGGATCCATAATATGGCAAGCGCCCGTAAAATACATATCACGCCGAGAAGAGGAGAATACTGTCTGCTGGACAAAAGCGCAGGCGCGCATGTGACAAGGACGATATTTACGCTCCCGGATAAAAATGGAAAGGGCGTCCTTGTGACGCCGACGGTACACGGCAATCTGCTCATAGGGCCGACGGCAGTTGACATTGAAGACAAAGAAGGGACAAACACGACGAGGGAAGGACTGGAACAGGTAATTGCCAAAGCCGGACGAAGCGTAAAAAATCTTCCCGTCAGGCAGGTGATTACGTCTTTCGCGGGACTGCGCGCCCATGAAGACAACGGTGAGTTCATTATAGGAGAAGCAAAAGACGCGAAAGGATTTATCGACTGCGCCGGCATTGAATCTCCGGGGCTTACCGCCTGCCCGGCAGTGGGAGAGATGGTGGCCGGGATACTGAAAGAGAAAATGGGGCTCCGGGAGAAAGAAAAATTTATCGCGAAGCGAAAAGGAATCCTGAATCCGAATACCCTTTCGAAAGAGGAACGCGCCGACCTGATCAGGGAAAATCCCGCTTACGGGAATATTATCTGCCGCTGCGAGATGATTACGGAAGGCGAGATCATCGACGCTGTCAGAAGACCGCTCGGCGCGAAATCGCTTGACGGCGTAAAACGGAGAACGAGGGCTGGCATGGGGCGGTGTCAGTCGGGATTCTGTTCCCCGAGGACGATGGAGATACTTGCCCGGGAAAGGCGCGTGAGTATGTCCGAAATCACCAAATCCGGCGGAGATTCCCGCATTGTCGTCGGAACGAATAAGGACACATTGTAGAAAGGGGTGGCTTCAGACATGAAACGATATGACATTGTCGTGATCGGGGGCGGCCCGGCCGGGCTCGCTGCAGCCGTATCCGCGAGAAAGAACGGGATCGAAAGCATCCTGATTCTTGAGAGAGACAAAGAACTGGGAGGCATCCTGAATCAGTGCATCCATAACGGATTCGGCCTTCATACATTTAAAGAGGAACTGACGGGACCGGAGTACGCGGACCGGTTTATCAGGCAGGCCGAAGAACTGGAAATAGAATATAAACTGAATACCATGGTCATGGATATCAG
>CALWKB010000059.1 GCA_944381125.1 uncultured Mediterraneibacter sp.
ACCTGTCTGTACCTACAGTGTTTTTTATTCGGGCCAGACGGAGGCTTCCGCCGAACATCCGATTCTTCTGCTCGACAACAGCGCGGGACTTCTGAAACATCATTCCAGCGGCGTGTTCACAAACCCTGTCAGAAGGACGGCATTTGAATTTAAGGGGGAGGACGGAACTATAAGCGCCGATATCCTTCGGATTGACGCAAGATTCGTAAGCCTTCTGAAATGGCTTGGTGAAAATCATATCAGCGTGCGGCTGTCAGGCGCGGCGCGAAAGGATGGGTACGCTGTATATAAAATCCGCGAGATCGCTTTCGGCGGAGGCGTGAAGCTTTCGGCGGAAGACGGATTTCTGCAGTTTATGATTGAGCGTCTTCTCTCAAGCGACGCTCCGTCCGAGGAAATTCCGGATGAAGATGAAGAAGAGACCGGCGACAGCATGAAGCTTACAAGCATACAGAGTATTACGGATTTTATTACCTGCGCCGGCAGAACGCTGCCGGATAATATACGTCTCTGGGCGAGGAGGAATCTGGCCGTGGCCCGGTCGCATGAGGTTTCCGCGGAGGAACGCCGGCATGCCCAGAGAGCGCTTTCCATTATGATGAATATACAGTGGAAGGGCAATTACTTTGAAGCCATTGATCCTGAGGAGGCCAGGAGAATCCTGGACGAAGAACTTTACGGGATGGAGCAGGTGAAGCAGAGGATTATTGAGACGATTATTCAGATTAACCGTACCCATACGCTTCCCGCGTACGGTCTTCTTCTGATCGGTCCGGCGGGGACGGGAAAATCACAGATAGCCTATGCGGTAGCGCGGATCCTGAAGCTGCCGTGGACTACGCTTGACATGAGCTCTATCAATGATCCGGAACAGCTGACAGGCAGTTCGCGGATTTACGCGAATGCAAAACCGGGTATTATTATGGACGCTTTTTCCGTAGCCGGAGAGTCTAATCTTGTGTTCATTATTAACGAGCTTGACAAAGCGGCCGCGGGCAAAGGAAACGGAAATCCGGCGGATGTGCTTCTTACGCTGCTTGATAATCTGGGATTTACGGATAATTATATTGAATGCATGATTCCCACGGTAGGCGTATATCCGATCGCCACCGCAAACGATAAAGACCAGATCAGCGCGCCTCTGATGTCCAGATTTGCGGTAATAGAGATACCGGATTATACGGCGGAAGAGAAAAAAGTTATCTTCTCAAAATATGCGCTTCCGAAGGTGCTCAGACGTATCGGAATGAGGGAAAATGAATGCATTCTGACGCCTGACGGGCTCGACGCCGTTATTGACCTGCACCGCAATACAAGCGGAATCCGTGATCTGGAGCAGGCGGCGGAGCACATAGCGGCGAACGCCCTGTATCAGATTGAAGTAAATCACGCAGAGACGGTGGAATTTGACGCGGAAATGGTAAGAGAACTTCTTTCCTGACCGCCGGAAACGCTTTTTTCTTCTGAAACGAGAAAACAGAGAGCGGCAAAAGCGCATTAAAAAAATGCTAAGGTATTAACAGGACAGAAAACTTTTGTTGACAACTCATTCCTGCAATGTTATTTTCTAGTTAAACGTATGTAAAATATATGACAGGAGGAAGACAAATCATATTGAGTGCGGACAGAATATACTGCCGGAACCGGAGATTTTGTTTTTCCCTGTCTTTTTTTGCGCAAAGAAAAGGAGAGACAGCATTATGGATGTTTCATTTGCAGGATTTTTTCAGGAGGTATTATCCAATCCGATTCTGACAATTACAGTGTTGCTGACACTGGGAGTTATTTTTGTAAACGGCTGGACTGACGCGCCGAATGCGATTGCGACATGTATCGCCACGAGATGCATGAAAGTACGCTCCGCGATCTGGATGAGCGCGCTGTTCAATTTTCTGGGCGTGCTTGTTATGACGCACATTAACAGTTCCGTTGCCTCTACCATCAGTAATATGGTTGATTTCGGCGGGGAAACCCACCTTGCCCTTGTCGCGCTGTGCGCCGCTTTGTTTTCTATTGTAGTATACAGTGTGGCTGCATCCGTGTTCGGAATTCCGACAAGCGAGAGCCACAGCCTGATTGCCGGACTTTCCGGAGCGGCCATCGCCGTGCAGGGGGGCATCGGCGGCATTAATTTCGACGAATGGGTCAAGGTGCTCTACGGCCTTGTGCTCAGTCTCGCCCTCGGCTTCTTTACCGGATGGATAATCTGCAAGATTCTGGCTGTAGTCTGCGCGGCTATGGATAAGCGGAAAACAGACGGATTTTTTAAAGGAGCTCAGATTTTCGGAGCCGCGTTCATGAGCTTTATGCACGGAGCTCAGGACGGACAGAAGTTTATCGGCGTACTGTTTCTTGGCATTGCGTTCTGCAACGGGCAGAGCAGCGTAAGCGGCATGACCATACCGGTATGGCTGATGCTGCTGTGCAGTGTTGTAATGGGCGTCGGGACAAGCGTAGGCGGAGAAAAGATTATCAAGTCTGTGGGAATGGATATGGTAAAACTGGAAAAATTCCAGGGCTTCTCTGCGGATCTGGCAGGCGCGTTCTGCCTCCTGCTGTCAAGCACGTTCGGTATACCGGTTTCCACGACGCATACAAAGACAAGCGCCATAATGGGTGTGGGTGCGGTCAAAAGAATTTCAGCGATTAATTTCGGAATTGTCAAGGATATGATGCTGACCTGGATCTTTACTTTTCCGGGCTGCGGTCTGATCAGTTATGTGATGGCGAAACTCTTTATAACAGTTTTTTAATTTCAGGAGGAAAGAAAAATGGGAAAGAAACAGGATGCATATTATTTCAGTACTTTTGTCGCGTGCGCGGACGACGCCTGCAGGGCGGCGCATCTTCTGCGGGATGTGCTTGAAAATTTCAAGCCGGAAACAGTCGAGGCTCAGCTCGAAAAGCTTCATGAGATCGAGCACAGCGGGGATATGAAAAAACACGACATCATGGATCACCTGGCGAAAGAATTCATTCCGCCGATTGAGAGGGAGGATATCGTTTCCCTCTGCCAGAATATTGATAATGTGACGGATAAAGTAGAAGACATCCTTCTGCGCGTTTACATGAATAATGTGGACAGCATAGAAAAAGACGCGCTGGCGATGATTGACGTAGTCGTGCAGTGCTGCGAGGCGGTGAAGGAACTGCTTGAGGAGTTCACTGATTTCAGACGTTCAAAAAATCTGAAAAACCTCATCATCCGTATTAATGATTTTGAGGAGGCCGCGGATAAACTGTTTATGACAAGTATGAGAAGGCTGTACACGCAGTCGAAGGACGCGATTCATATTATTGCGTGGAGAGAGATTTATATTTATCTTGAGCGCTGCGCCGACGCCTGCGAGCATGTGGCGGACGTGGTAGAGAGTGTGGTTATGAAGAATTCATAAGACGGATATTGAAATGACGAATAAAGAGCGGGGCTGTTTCCAGGAAACAGCCTCCTGTTTTTTATCTGAAAATGTGTTAAAATGGAGCAGAACAGAGTCGGGAATATAAAAATGTGATAAACTGATAAAAGGAGAGCGGAAATGAAGAATGAGCCTGCGGAAATTATCGTTATAGGCGCTGCGATTATTGATGTTCTTGTCCGGCCGGCAGACGCGGAAGTGTTCCGGACGGGTTCGTCTCCTGCGGAGGATATCTGTATGTCCGCAGGCGCGGATGCGCTTAATGAGGCGACGGTTCTGGCCAGACTGGGCAGAAAGGTTCGTCTGGAGACTGTGACCGGCAATGACGGCGCCGGGCGTTTTGTGAGAGAGCACTGCAGGCGCGCGGGAATCATCCTGCCGGATGACTGTGTGAGAGATGATATACCTACAGGAATTAATGTGGTTCTGATAGATCCGCAGGGAGAGAGGCATTTTCTTACAAATCCGAAAGGTACGCTTCGCAGTCTGAAGCTTGAGGATATTCATATGCCTTTTGACGAAAAAGCGGGCATCATATGTTTTGCAAGTATTTTTGTCTTTCCGGAAATCGGTCCCCGGGAACTTGAAATTATTTTCCGCCAGGCGAAACGCCAGGGAAAGATTGTCTGCGCGGACATGACGAAACGCAAAAACGCGGAGACGGTTCAGGATCTTGCGGCTGCGCTTTCGTATGTAGACTATCTGTTCCCGAACGCCGAAGAGGCGATGCTGCTGACTGGGGAAGAAACTGTGGAATCAGCCGCGGATGTTCTGCTGGCGGCGGGAGTAAAGCACGTTATTGTGAAATGCGGAAAACAGGGGTGTTATATATGCAGCGGAAATGGGCGTGAGTGGATTCCTGCGGTAAGCGGGACAGAGTGCGTTGACACTACCGGCGCCGGGGACAGCTTTGCCGCCGGATTTCTCTTTGCTTTGTCAGAAGGGAAAAACCTGCGGGAATGCACATTATTTGCAAATCAGTGCGGAGCAAAAGCAGTGCAGTCGGTCGGGGCGTCGGATTGGACGGACGCGCTTCAGAGAAAAGATACCGGACATTAATTATGTGGCGGCTTAAGGAGGAAAAAGCATGAATAAAATCGGGAAAAAACAGTGGCGCAGATTCATATCGGCAGGCATTGCCGCGGCGCTGGCGGTCTGCCTTCCGACAGGGTGCGGAAAAAAGGAAGATCCGGAAAACCTGCTGAAAGCCATGCAGGAAAACGCGGAAAATATTGAGTCGGCAAAGTGCGGACTTACAATGGATATTTCTGTATCGCAGGGATCGGATACTTTTGCCGTCGCAATGGACATGGATATGGATATGACGGAGAAGCCGTACGCCCTTCACGGAAACTGTGATGTGAACATGAATATGTCGGGAATGGATCTGGGCACCGAAATGGAGATATACCAGGTGGAAGAAGAGGATGAAATTGTCAGCTATACGCTGATGGAAAACATGTGGAGTAAAAGTACGGACTCTTTTGAAAGCGCCGGGACGGACACGGATATGTTCGGAAATATCGCGGATCAGGCGGAGCTGTTTGAGACGACCGGACAGAATATAAGCGTAAACGGCAGAGCGTGTTATGAAATGTCCGGGGATATTAAAGGGGAAGCGCTTCTGGCTCTTCTCGGGAACGATATGATGCGTTCTGTTTCAGGCGTAGACCTGGCTTCAGAAGAACTGGCGAAGGCGGAGATTCCCTGCACGGTTGCAATATATAAAGATGATATTCTTCCTGCGAGAATTACAGTTGATCTGACGGATGTCGTGAATAAACTGGCGCTGGGCGCGGAAGAAGAAGGAGAATTTTCCGAGTGCGGAATCGAACTGACATATCTGGAATTTAACTGCGTGGATGAAATTACAGTGCCGGATGAGGCGGTCGAATCTACGGACGACGGCGCGCAGCAGGAATCTGATTACGAGTAATTACAGGAGGAAAAAATATGAAACTTATGATTGCGTCGGACATTCACGGCTCCGCGCCGTGCTGCGGCCGTATGCTGGATGCATTCGAGAGGGAAGGAGCAGGCAGGCTTCTGCTCCTCGGAGATATTCTTTATCACGGGCCGCGCAATGACCTCCCGGAGGGGTACGCGCCGAAAGAGGTCATCGCCATGCTCAATCCCATGAAGAAAAAACTTCTCTGCGTGAGGGGAAACTGCGATACGGAGGTCGATCAGATGGTGCTGGATTTTCCCATTCTGGCAGACTACTGTTTCCTTGAACTGGCGGATAAAACGGGCGGCGGAGAAAAAGCCGCGGTTCTGTTTGCTTCTCACGGACATATTTATAATCCGGGCCATCTGCCGCCGCTCTCGGACGGGGACATCCTGCTGAACGGCCATACGCATATTCCCGCCTGCGAGGAGGTTACGGATGCAGACGGAAGCAGGATCCGGTATCTGAATCCGGGCTCCGTATCCATCCCGAAGGGAGGATCCTGCCGCGGGTATATGATATTTGAGGACGGTACATTTATCTGGAAAAGTCTTGACGGAGAGGAGTACATGATATGGAAGACAGAATAGCGCTGCTGATTGACGCGGACAATGTGTCGGCAAAATACATTAATCCGATACTGGACGAGCTGTCCAAATACGGAAATGTAACGTATAAAAGAATATACGGCGACTGGACAAGGCCGAACAGTTCCAGCTGGAAAGAGGAGCTGCTGCAGAATTCCATTACGCCGATCCAGCAGTTCAGTTATACACAGGGGAAAAACGCTACAGACTCGGCTATGATTATAGACGCCATGGATATGCTGTACACAAGCGAACTGGAAGGATTCTGCCTTGTGTCGAGCGACAGTGATTTTACAAAGCTCGCAAGCAGACTCAGGGAGAGCGGAAAGCTTGTAATCGGAATGGGAGAAGATAAAACGCCTTCCCCTTTCCGCAAAGCCTGCGATATATTTACCGTACTCGAACTTTTGCTTGAGGATAACACGATGGAGAAAGACGAGAAAAGCCAGCAGCATCAGCAGCACGACAAAGGACAGAAAAAAGTGGCCGCTCCCACGAAGGATAAGATCGAGGAGGCCGTGGTCAAAATTATTACCGAGAATCAGAATAACGATAAAGAGACAGGCCTGGGAGAGGTCGGCAGCCGTCTTGTCAAATTGTATCCTGATTTCGATGTGAGGCGGTACGGGTACAGCCTTCTGTCAAAATTTCTGGAAACACTTCCGAAGCTGAAACTGATTCAGGAAGGTACAAAGGTCTGGATTACTCTTTATGAGGATAAAAGCCGCAAAGAGAGGCTGGAAGAATATATTATGCAGCAGATTCGAAGCAACGGCAGATACGGAATTTCTCTGGGCGCCCTCGGCAATCGGATCCGGCTGAAATTCGGCGATTTCAAGGTAAGAGATTTCGGTTATTCACAGTTTAAGCAATATATAGAGAGCTTTCCGGATGTTGTGCTTGAAGAGGACGGAGAACGGACAAGAGCCGTGTACATGCCGGAGAAATAAAAAATCAGGAAGAAAAAAGAACGGTCGTCCGTTCTTTTTTTTGCGCGCCGCGGCGGACAGAAGTCACGGACGTCCTGAGTTTCGACGGCCGGATTAAGCAAAATGTCAAAAAAATAACATGCATCCGTTAAATTTTTGTAAATTCATCTGTCTTGTCACCTGTAAATTACAGTGGTATACTGTCCGGAGAAAAAGTGAAAGCAGGGGACGATATTATGACGGTCAGAGAAGAAATAGAACAGCTGAAAAAAGAGAAAAACGCGGTAATTCTGGCGCACTATTACGTCAGGCCGGAGGTTCAGGAGCTTGCCGATTATACAGGGGATTCTTTTTACCTGAGTCAGGCGGCGGTAGAACAAAAAGCGCAGACGATTGTTTTCTGCGGAGTTTCCTTTATGGGAGAAAGCGCCCGGATACTCAATCCGGAAAAGAAAGTACTGATGCCGGAGTTGTCCGCGGACTGCGCCATGGCGCATATGGCCGATCCGGAAACAATCCGGGAAATGCGCGAAAAATACGACGATCTGGCCGTAGTCTGCTATATCAATTCTACGGCGAAGCTGAAAAGTTATTCCGACGTATGCGTAACCTCTTCCAATGCCGTGCAGATCGTGAGGGCTCTTCCGAACAGAAATATATTTTTCATACCCGACAGAAATCTGGGCAGGTATGTGGCGCAGATGGTTCCGGAGAAGAATATTATCTGCAACAACGGCTGCTGTCCGGTTCATGAAAAAATGAATGTGGAAGAGATCCGGAGCCTGAAAAATCTTCATCCGGAGGCTCTGGTCCTGACACATCCGGAATGTCCGGAATCTGTGTGCGGCATTTCGGACTATATCGGGAGCACTGCGGGAATTATCCGGTACGCGCAGGAGAGCCCGGAAAAAGAATTTATCATCTGTACCGAAAGCGGGGTTCTGTGGGAGCTTAACAGACGCTGCCCGGACAAGAAATTTTATTTTACTGCTTCCGAGCCGCTTTGCGCCGATATGAAAACCATCACTCCCGAAAAGATTCTCCACGTACTGAAAACCGGGGAAAATGAGATTACGCCGGACGGCAGCCTGATAAAGCGGGCGGCAGAGCCGCTTCGCCGGATGCTTGATCTGGCGGGACAGAAGGGGGGAAAGAGATAATGGATATGTATGCTGATGTAGTGATCGCCGGAACCGGAGCGGCGGGCCTGTTCTGCGCCCTGAGCCTCCCGGCGGACAGGAAGATTATTATGATTACAAAAGAAGACGCAAAGAGCAGCGATTCTTTTCTCGCGCAGGGCGGAATTTGCGTCCTGAGAAACGAGGACGACTACGACAGTTATTTTGAGGACACCATGCGCGCCGGACATTACGAAAACCGGAAGGAATCCGTGGATATTATGATACGGAGTTCCCAGGATATTATCCGGGATCTGATCGGGTACGGCGTGAAGTTTCAGAAGGCGCCGGAAGACGACCCGGGAGAAGACAGGGCCGAGCTGCTCAGACCGTATGCGTTTACGCGGGAAGGCGCGCACTCCCGGCCGCGTATTCTCTTTCATGAAGACATAACGGGAGAGGAAATTACCGGGAGGCTTCTGGAACAGGTAAGAAAGCTTGAAAATGTTTCAATATATGAGTATACTGCAATGACGGATATTATAGAAGAAGACGGAAAATGCGCCGGAATTACGGCGTCGGGCCCGGACGGAGAAGAGATCAGGATTCACGCCGGGGATACCGTCCTGGCGACCGGGGGCATCGGCGGCCGGTACCGTCATTCCACCAATTTTCCGCATCTCACGGGAGACGCCATCGAGATAGCGAAGAAGCATGGGATCCGCCTGGAACATCTCGATTATGTGCAGATTCATCCGACTACCCTGTATTCTGAAAAACCGGGAAGAAGATTTCTTATTTCAGAGTCTGTCCGGGGAGAGGGCGCCGTCCTGCTGGACCGGAATATGAACCGGTTCGTAAATGAACTTCTGCCAAGAGACGTAGTGACCGGGGCGATCAGAAAGCAGATGGAGAAAGACGGCACAGACCACGTATGGCTTTCAATGCAGAATATAGACAGAGAAGTCATAATGAAACATTTTCCGAATATATACCACCGCTGTCTGGAAGAAGGATACGATGTAACAAAAGAGTGCATCCCGGTTGTTCCGGCCCAGCATTATTTTATGGGAGGCATCTGGGTGGACTGTGACAGCAGGACGTCTATGGAAAATCTGTTCGCGGCAGGAGAAACCAGCTGCAACGGAGTGCACGGGGCCAACCGGCTGGCGAGCAATTCTCTGCTGGAGAGCATGGTTTTCGCGAAAAGAGCCGCGCGGAAAATTGCGGAGAAGAAATAACAGGAAAGAAAGAGAGGAACAGTCATGAATAAAATTACAATGACCCTTCAGGCGGACCGTCTGATCCGCGAGGCGCTGGAGGAAGACATATCAAGCGAAGATGTAAGTACAAACGCGGTAATCAAAGAATATGTAAAAGGACAGGTGGATCTGATCTGCAAGCAGGATGGAATCGTGGCCGGACTGGATGTGTTCCGAAGGGTTTTTGAGCTTCTGGACGAGACTGCGGAAACAGAATTTTTCTGCAGGGACGGGGAGAAGGTGCATAACGGCCAGCTGATGGGACGCGTTTTCGGAGATATACGCGCGCTTCTGTCGGGAGAGCGGGTAGCGCTCAATTATCTCCAGAGAATGAGCGGCATCGCGACATATACGAACTCTGTGGCGGAACTGCTGAAAGGGACCGGGACAAAACTTCTTGATACCCGCAAGACGACTCCGAATATGCGGATCTTCGAAAAATACGCGGTCCGCGTGGGCGGCGGATACAATCACAGGTACAACCTTTCCGACGGAGTGCTTTTAAAAGATAATCACATCGGAGCCGCCGGCGGCGTAAAAAAAGCTGTTGAGATGGCAAGAGAGTATGCGCCGTTTGTGCGTATGATAGAGATAGAGGTGGAAAATCTCGATATGGTAAGGGAAGCGCTGGAAGCCGGAGCGGATATTATCATGCTGGACAACATGCCGCCGGAGGATATGGCGGAGGCCGTGCGTCTGATCGGCACGAGAGCGAAGACAGAATGCTCGGGAAATGTGACAAAAGAAAACATCGCGCGGCTTACAGAGATCGGGGTAGATTATATTTCCAGCGGGGCGCTGACACATTCCGCTCCGATACTTGACATTTCCATGAAAAACCTTCATGCTATAGAGTAAGCAATGCCAGAAAGGGTGAAACTCTATGACCGGAGCAGAGAGAAGAGAAGTTTTACTTGCAAGGATAAAAAACAGTGAGAAACCTGTGCCGGGCAAGCTTCTTGCCGCGGAATTCGAAGTCAGCCGTCAGGTGATCGTTCAGGATATCGCGCTGATCCGCGCGGCGGGATATGACATTATTTCCACAAACAGAGGATATATACTCGCCGGCCCGTCCACAGCTGCGCGTACATTTAAAGTGTGCCATACAGACGGACAGCTCGAGGAAGAATTATATTCAATTGTGGATCTGGGGGGCTGTGTGAAAAATGTCATGGTGAATCATAAAGTATACGGACATCTGGAGGCTCCGCTGAATATCACATCCAGAAGAAAGGCGGCGGAGTTCATTGAGGATATCAGAAGCGGAAAGTCAAGTCCGCTTAAGAATATTACATCCGATTATCACTACCACGTCGTCGAGGCCGACAGCGCCGAGACTCTGGATATGATAGAAGAGATGCTGGATCAGAAAGGGTTTCTTGTAAAAAAAACGTAAAAGGGAAAAAACAAAGGGGGCTGCTTTAAAGGCGGCCCCCTTCTCTCTTGCTTTGCCTGCTGTTTTGCTTTACAATGGAAACGGAGCAATGCAGGCCGCCGGAGGCGGACTGCGCCTACAGGGAAGGAGCAGGCGGAACGGAGCTTATTTTCGTAAGATTCCGGCATCCGCTCACATAAAAATGGAAGAATTAATAACGGTGCTTGAAAGCATATTGAATATAGATTTTATCCGCGGCACGATAAGCGGACCGCGGAATAAAGACGGAATTATTAAAGTGAAGGTGCGCCCTCTTGAGAAAAAGGGAGAACTTTATTTTCAGCTGGAAGCTTTCACCGCGACTCAGGCGTTTCATGAAAACGCCGGACCGCAGGAGGCAAAGAAGCGGATAGCGGAATATATGAAGCAGTTCCGTCAGCTGCAGATTGAGACAGTATCGGAAAATATTTCGGTTCTGACAAGTAAAAAAGGGAAGATTACAATTCAGAGGAAAAAACGGCAGGTAAAAGGGAAATCCGCAGATCTGTCCCATAACAGAAAAAAGAAATATATACTGGAAGAAGGGATTTGCGTCCCGTTTCTGAAAGATCTGGGCGTAATGACGGAAGACGGGAAGATCGTGGCGTCAAAAGCGGATAAATTCCGACAGATCAACCGGTTTCTTGAATTTATCCGGGACGTGCTCCCGGAGCTGGACCAAAGCCGCCGGCTTACAGTCCTTGATTTCGGATGCGGCAAATCTTATCTTACCTTCGCGATGTATTATTATCTGCATGAGCTGAAACACTATGATATACAGATAATCGGTCTGGATCTGAAAAAAGATGTGATTGAACACTGCAGCAGACTGGCGGTAAAATACGGATACGGAGATCTCAGGTTCCTGCAGGGGGATATTGCCGATTATAACGGGGCGGACAGCGTTGATATGGTAGTTACGCTTCACGCATGTGATACGGCGACAGATTACGCGCTTGCGAAGGCGGCAGGCTGGAAAGCGAAAGTGATTCTGTCTGTTCCGTGCTGCCAGCATGAACTGAACGGTCAGCTCGGGCTGAAAAGCGGCGTCCGCGGCATGGAAACGGACGGCAAAGACGCGGAAGGAAGAGAAGTTCTGGAGCCGGTTCTGACGTACGGCCTTTTAAGAGAAAGATTCGCGGCGCTTCTGACGGACGGCCTGCGGGCAAGATATCTTGAACTTTGCGGTTATGAGACGCAGATCCTGGAATTCATTGATATGGAGCATACTCCGAAAAATATTCTTATACGCGCGGTAAATAAGGGGGAAATAAATACCGGAGCAGCAGAAGAAATACGCAGGTGTGAAGATTTTCTGCATGTGAGGCCCACATTGGGCAATTTGCTTGCATGCCAAGGGGAGACGGATGCAAAATGAAAAAAAAGTTAATAAAGGCGGGCGTGCTTCTTATAGTTTTTGCCGCCGCCCTGGTAATCAGCAGTCTTGTTATTAACAGGGGAAGCGGCGATCAGATCGCGGATATGGGGTCGCCCACGCTTCCGAGGGTATCATTTACGGTAAACGGAGAAAAAGTCAATACTCTGGCAGGATATGTCCGGGATATGGACATTCCCGCAATGCGGGATACAATTACGCCTCTGAAGAGGGACGGCACTCTCGACATAGCGGTAGAGCGGTGCGGAAATGAGATCGGCCGGGTCAGGTACAGCGTTTATTCCATGGACGGCAAAGAAGAGTACGGCAGTGAAAAAGAGGCGGAACTGTCTGAAGAAGGCACGGCCTCTCTGGCGCTGTCAGACGGGATGAAAGATTCCGCACGGGAGGCGGTGCTCAAGATTGTGCTTGACATGGACGACCGGCAGATCAGTTACTATACGCGGATCGAACGTTCAGACAATCTTAATGTTTCGGAGTGTCTGGCATATGCGAAGGATTTCCATAAGAAAGCGCTGGAAAAGACCGGAGGCGAAGAACTGGAGATGCGGCTGGAACCCGGTCAGGAGAGCGACAATACCACATACCAGACAGTAAATATCCATTCGGATATCACTCACGTTCAGTGGGGAAGCATGGAGCCGGAAATCGTGGGAGACGTAGAGTGGAGCATTAAGGAAAGCAACACCGTGTATACGTCAATTCTCGCAAAATACCAGGTGTCCTGCGCGGATGACAACGGCGGAACCGGCGTGTACAATATAAAAGAGTTTTTCCGTGTCCGCAAGCTGGAGGATACCATTTATCTTCTGGATTATAACCGGGATATGCAGAAAGTATTTTCGGGCGGAGCGGAAACGATAGACGGAAGAGGAATTCTTCTTGGAATCGCGTCCGGCGATCTGCAGTATGAGACAAATGAAGACGAGTCGGTTATAGCGTTTGTGCAGGAGAGAGACCTCTGGCTCTATAACAGAAAAGCAGATGAACTGTACCAGGTATTCAGCTTTGCGGATGTAGTGGGCGGCGACGAGCGGAGCCGGGACGACCAGCACGCCGTCCGGATTATCAGTATGGATGACAACGGTAATCTGGCGTTTGCCGTATACGGATATATGAGCAGAGGCATACACGAAGGCGAGGTAGGCGTAGACATTTATTATTTTAACGCGGCCGACAATGTGATTGAGGAAAAAGCATTTATTCCAAGCACCAAAGCGTTTGCCATTGCCGAGGATGAACTGGGAAGAATGGTATATTATAATCACAGTGAAGAGATGCTTTATGTCCTGGCGGACGGCACTCTGTACCGGATTGACCTGGACAGAAATGAACAGGAAATTCTGGCGGAGAACCTTGCGGAGGATCAGTATTGCGTATCGGATGACGGACATCTGATGGCCTATGAAACGGACGCTGACGGAACAAAGATTCAGGTCATGAATCTGCAGAGCGGAGAAGGCTGGCAGGTGGAGGCGACGGATTCTGAAGCGGTGCGTCCGCTTGGATTTGTCAACGGTGATTTTGTTTACGGAAAGGTTAATTCGCAGGATGCGGGGCGGATATCGTCAGGCGGAGAGATCGATCCGATGTATGAAGTGGAGATCCTCAATTCCAAAAATGAATCCGCCGCGGAATATTCGTTTGAGGATCAGGGTATTTATACGACGGATATTCTTGTCGACGGCAATCTTCTGACGCTGAACCGGGTAAAGAAAACCGGCGGCGTATACAGCGTGACAGATCCGGAATATATTACAAGCAATGAAGAGCGGCGCGAAACCGGCGTCAGTGTGGAGACATATACTACGGAGCAGATGCAGAAACAGGTGCGCATAGCGTTTGAGGAGGAAAAAGAGAAGCCGGAGGTCAAAGTTTTCAGGCCGCACCAGCTGATTACCGGCGAGCCGATGACAATCACCCTCAGCGGAACGGACAGCACGGAGAAATTTTATGTATACGGCATGGGCGAACTCGCCGCGGTTTACGAAAAGGCGGCCTATGCGATTCAGAAAGCAGAGCAGATATCGGGCGTGGTGATTTCCACCAGCCAGGCGTATGTATGGGAAAAAGGCAACCGCGATCTTGTCTATTCCACAGACGCGGAAGCATTTGGCAGAGAGGACGGAGAGACGTCCCTGCAGGCATGTGAAAGATATATGGAGCAGTATGAAGCGCACAGAGTAGATCTGACCGGCTGCCGTCTGGATCAGGTGCTGTATGTAATTAATAAAGGTCTTCCTGTTATTGCCCTGACGGATCAGGAGCACGCCGTGCTTCTGACAGGGTACACTACAACAGACATTTCCTGCATCAATCCGGATACCGGAAAAGAGACAACCGTGTCCGTCAGTCAGATGGAGAAAATGACTGAAAAAGGAGGAAATACGTTTATCGCATATATATCAGATGCGGGATAGTTCAAGAGGAAAATAAAAAAGAACCGGAGAAACGCCAGGGTTTCTCCGGTTCTTTTGGCTAAAGAGCTTTCTTAAAAATAATATTCTGATAGCGGCTCAGCGCGGTGTACAGAATCATACCCAGAATACCGCAGGAAACAATCTCACCGATTCCCACTGTCAGCATCATAAACGGAATGGAGAACGGCTCCATATACGCATATTTCAGTACGAACGGTACAATCAGCGAATTGGCGATAATGGGCGGAAGCGGAGCCAGATATCTGCTGTGATTTCTGAGCATCCAGGTAAATACGGCTCCGATCAGCGTGGCAAGACTTCCGAAAATAACGTCGGGCAGCAGGGCGCCGGCGGCGATATTACTGATCAGGCAGCCCAGGAATACGCCTGGAACAGCCGCCGGAGTCAGCGCGGGAAGAATTGTCAGAGCTTCTGAAAAACGGATCTGAACCGGTCCGAATGCGAATGACGCGCCGATTACGGTCAGCACGACATAGATTGCGGCGATCATGGCCGCCTGTGCTGTGAACAGCACTTTGCTGTGTTGAATTGTTTTCATGATTTGGTTCTCCTTTAGTATTTTTTTTACGAGTGGAAGGTCTCGAACACTCGGCACATTTAACGGCGGTGACCGCCGGCAGACCTTGAAAGACCTTGGTTTTACTGAGGCCTGCAACGTGGGATAGTATAGCATGATACGGGACAGAAATCAACTGCCGGGTTAAAAACTCATGTTCTTTATCAGGCTCTTAATGACGCGCTTACTGTTTTAACAGCATATCGATCAGTTTTGAAGCGTCGCTTCTGGAGATTGTGTCCGGATCCCAGCTTACGGCCGCGCGCTTTTTCCGAATCAGGCCGCTCAGAAAGGCAATCTGCTTAGGAGTGGCCGGCTGAGGCGTTTTTACCTTATAACAGAGCCGGAAGGGAATAAAAAGTTTCGGGCTTGAAGATTCAAAATAATGAGCCAGCGTCTGATAAAGCTTCGCTGTGGCCAGCGCGTCATGATAGGCGCGGTGGGCGGCTTTGTTCAGAATGCCGTAATAGCCGCACAGGCTTTCCAGACTTCTGGATTCAAGGTCGGGCAGCGTCCGGCGGGCGATGCGGAGCGTGTCGATTCCATTTTTTTCAAAAGACATTCCATCGGCCGCGGCCCCGGTTTTTATAAAACTGTAGTCAAAAGAAATATTGTGTCCGATCAGGACGTCGTCTTCGCAGAAAGCGAGAAAGTCCCGGATTACATCTTTCCGGGAGCGGGCGTTTCCGACCATTTCGTCAGTGATTCCGGTAAGCTTTGTCACAAAAGGCGAAACAGGAGCGGATGGACGGATAAATTCCGTAAAACGGTCCGCCACCCGTCCGTCCCGGACTTTCAGGGCGCCGATTTCAATTACTTCGTCCCGGGCGGGATTGAGCCCGGTTGTTTCAACGTCAAACGCGATATATGACTTTAACATGACACACCTTCCTGGGGAATTATTTTCCGGCTGCCCGGCCGGAAGTTTCTGAAGCGTCCGGTTTTGTTCCCGGCTGTTCCCGCAGGCATCCGTTCAGCATTTTCCATATAAGAAAATTCTTTTCCGTAGGGCAGACAATCATATAAATGCCTGCCGGAATCAGAATCAGCAGACTGATCCACTGCGAGGTGGACAAAAGCCATACCCCTCTGGCCGGATCTCCCCGGAGAAATTCCAGAAGGAACCGTTCGGAGCCGTATATAACCGCATAGACGCCGAAGTTCTGAAGCGGCTTTTTAAACCTGCTGTCCAGTCCGAGAAGAAGGAAAAATATTATCAGGTTCAGTCCGGCTTCCAGAAGCTGCACAGGGAAAAGACTGACATGGTTCGGCGCGCCCAGTGATTCCGTAAATGTAACGGCCAGCGGCCCGCTGTATTCGATCCCGTAGCAGCAGCCGGCCAGAAAGCAGCCGATTCTTCCGCAGCAGTGGAAGAGCGGAATGATAAGAGCGAAATTTTCAGCTGTTTTCACTGCGTTGACGCCGAAATATTTCGCGTAACATATCGCGCCGGCGCAGCCGCCGATAAGGCCGCCGTAGAATACAAATCCGCCTCCCATGTAATTCAGGAAAGAACTCCAGCTTTCGAATATAACGTCTGCGTTCTGCACAAGCTGCGGGATATTCTGGAGCAGATACAGAAGCTTTGCGCCGATGAGCGTGAATAATATAATAAAAGCGGTGAAATACAACTGATCGTCCGGAGAAATTTTTTTCTTCCGGCAGCGAAGCAGGACGACAGCGATAGATAAAAGCGAACCGATTACAACCATCATCCCGTAAGCGGGAATTTCATATCCCGCGATATTTATAAAAGGCTGCATAAATTACTCTCCTTTCCGAAGGCGCGAGAGTGCTTTCAGCCCGGGCGGTACAAAAAAAGACTGCCGCTTTCATCCCGGGCGGCAGCCCTTTTCTGGTTTTCAATTGCTGAATACTCTCTTCCCTTACTGATGCGCGTTGTTTTATAAAGCGCTTGCGCAGGCAGCTCCGCCTACACATACAGTACATGCTAATGTAACTGCGCCGAATACAACAGCAAGAATGCTTAATACAAGTCCGGCAGTAGCCATTCCGCTGGGACCGTTGTTCTTCTTCGCGTTAGAAGCCATAACAAGGCCGATGATACCGAGAATACATCCAAGTCCGTATAACCATCCTGTGCACAGTCCTACGATACCAAGAACTAAAGAAGCAACAGCTGCACCGTTTGAATTCTGATTCATGATGCCCTCCTCCTATGTAATTCCTTTATTTTTTTCAGGATTTATTTTAGCACTCAAAGTATTTTGTGTCAATTGTTTTCTTTTACGGTGTGAAGCGGCAAATTCCGCGCCGCAACGGGGAAAACAGGATGTAAGCTTGCTTTTTCTCCTTTGCTACAATATAATAAAGCGGAACCGGAGCAATCCCTTTTCCTGTCTTTCGCGGCGGGGTTTTATGAGGGATGTTCACACTATAACGGAAATGGTTCGCAGAAACAGAGAAAGGGGGAAAACATATGCTGACAGGGAAAACAATTCTTCTTGGAGTCTCGGGAAGCATTGCGGCTTACAAGACAGCCTCTCTTGCCAGCGCGCTGAAGAAGCTCCATGCGGACGTACATGTGCTGATGACAGAGAATGCGGTGAATTTTATTAATCCCATTACTTTTGAGACGCTGACAGGAAATAAGTGTCTGATCGACACGTTTGACAGAAATTTTCAGTACAGTGTGGAGCATGTATCGCTGGCAAAGCAGGCGGATGTGGTAATGCTGGCGCCGGCCAGCGCGAACGTTATCGGAAAGATCGCCCACGGCATTGCCGACGATATGCTGACAACGACAGTTATGGCGTGCAGGTGTAAAAAAATCGTGGCGCCGGCTATGAACACCGCCATGTTTGAAAATCCGGTTGTGCAGGACAACCTGAAGCTGCTGGAAAAATACGGATACGAAGTCATAAGTCCTGCCTGCGGTTATCTTGCCTGCGGAGATACGGGAGCGGGAAAGATGCCGGAACCGGAGCTCTTGCTGGAGTATATTCTCCGTGAGACGGCCAGAGAGAAAGATATGCGGGGCCTTAAGGTTCTTGTGACGGCGGGGCCTACCCGGGAAAGCATTGATCCGGTCAGATATATTACTAATCATTCTACCGGAAAGATGGGGTATGCCCTGGCCAGAGTGTGCATGCAAAGGGGAGCCGACGTGACGCTGGTAAGCGGCCCGACCAATCTGAAAACGCCGGAATTTGTTACGGCGGTACATGTGACAACCGCGGAAGAGATGTTCCGGGCGGTAACAGACAGAAGCGCCGGGCAGGACATTATTATCAAGGCGGCGGCTGTGGCGGATTACAGGCCGAAGCATATCAGCAGTGAAAAAGTGAAAAAACAGGACGGAGAGCTTTTTGTGGAAATGGAACGCACGGATGATATTCTCGCGTATCTGGGAGAACACAAAAGGGAAAACCAGTTCCTGTGCGGATTTTCGATGGAGACGGAGCATATGATCGAGAATTCCCGCAGAAAACTTCAGAAAAAGAATCTGGATATGATTGTGGCAAACAACGTGAAAGTAGAAGGCGCCGGATTTGGCGTGGACACGAACGTGGTAACCATTATTACCGGAGACGGGGAGATTTCCCTGGGAATGATGTCCAAAGAAGATACGGCCGCAAAAATACTGGATCAGATTCTCCGTATGAAAGGGAAAAAATAAGCGGACAGGCGGCCGGGGAACCGCAGAACCGGTCCGCGCAGATCAGACATGTGCCAGAAAGTATTGTATCTCTCAAGAGGAGAATGATAACTGAGGAGGAAAAACATGAAAACAAAATTAAAAACAACACAGATTACAACGCTGGGACTTATGATGGCAATTTTGCTGCTTATGGCATATACGCCGCTCGGCTATCTGAATATCGGCCCGCTGGCGATTACATTCAACGTTATTCCGGTAGCGATAAGCGCGATTGTGCTGGGCCCGGCGGGAGGAGCGGCTGCAGGATCCATTTTCGGACTTACAAGCTTTCTCCAGTGTATCGGAATCGGCGGCCAGAGTCTTATGGGAGTCGCCCTTTTCAATATAAACCCGGCGCTGGCTTTTATCCAGAGGTTCGTCCCCCGTCTTCTGGACGGCCTGCTTCTGGGCTATATTTTCCGCGGAATGCGCAGGAGAGCCAATACATATATTTCCTGCGCGGTTACAGGATTCTTTTCCGCGTTTCTTAACACAGCTTTTTTTATGACCGCCCTTGTCGTGCTTTTCGGGAATACTTCGTATATCCGGGAGATGATCGGCGGGAAAAATGTGATCGTCTTTATCTGTACGTTTGTCGGTATTAACGCAGTGTGTGAGATGATCGTTTCAACAGTGGTTACCGCCGCCGTAGGAACGCCGCTCGCACGTTATGTCTGCCCGCCTGAGCAGGCGGGAAAAGAACGCCGTCAGGCAGGAAAAAAAGACGCGCCGGCGGAGCCGGAACAAAGAAACCCGGCAGATAAATAAGAGGAATTAAAATTATGATTCTGGCAATAGATATCGGAAATACAAATATTGTCCTCGGGTGCATGGATAAGGGGAGATGCGTGTTTGTAGAGCGTCTTTCCACAGTCCGCACCAGGACGGAACTGGAATACGCGATAGATATAAAAAATGTTCTGGATATTTACCACATAAAAAGAGAGGAGCTGCAGGGAGGCATTATTTCCTCCGTCGTACCGCAGATTACAACGATCGTAAAAATTGCCGCCGAGAAAATCCTTCGGGGCGAAGTGCTTGTGGTCGGCGCGGGCATCCGCACAGGACTTAATATACGCATCGATAATCCGGCGCAGCTGGGCAGCGACCTGGTAGTGGACTCGGTTGCGGCGATCGCCGAATATAGTGCTCCTATGCTTGTGTTTGATATGGGAACAGCGAATACGGTGTGTGTGATTGATAAGAATAAAAATTATATCGGCGGCATGATTTATCCGGGAGTGGGAGTGTCTCTTGATTCTCTTACCGCGAACGCGTCTCAGCTGGGCGGCATCGGGATAGAGGCGCCGGAGCGCATTATCGGGAAAAATACGGTCGAGTGTATGAAAAGCGGGGTGATTTACAGCAGCGCGGCGGCTATAGACGGGATAATAGACCGGCTGGAGGAAGAACTGGGAGGAAATCTGACGGTAATTGCCACCGGCGGGCTTGCAAAGAAAATCATACCGTTCTGCAGGAGAAAAATCATAGTGGACGATAATCTGCTGCTTAAAGGACTGGAGATTATTTACCGGAAAAACCGGAGGTGAAATTTAATTTCACCTCCGGTTTTTCCGGTTTTATAACTGTGGAAGAATGTTTTGAAATTTTCAGATCAGAGAGTATCGCCGCGTTTTACATAACCCGGTTTTTCCGGTGATGCGATGATTCTCTTTCCGCGGATCAGCTTCGCGTGTTTGTCAATCATCATATTTTCCACATGTACGTCTTTTCCGATTACTACGTCGGCAGAAACGACACAGTTTTTAATTACCGCTCCCGGCTTGATCGTACAGCCTCTTCCGATAATGGAGTTTTCAACGGTGCCGTCGATCAGGCATCCGTTGGATACTACGGATGAAGTAACCTTGCTGTCTGCAAAGTACTGAGTCGGACAGGAGTCGTTTGTGCGTGTATAGATCGGCCACTCGTCATCAAAAAGATTTACGGCGTTTTTCAGGTCGATCAGATCCATGTTTGCGTCGAAATAGCTCTTGAAATCTGTAATCGCCGCAAAGTATCCTCGGTGGGAAACCGCGCGGATATCAAGAGATTCGCACTCTTCATTGAGAATGTCGGCGAATGTGTACATGGAAGATGTCTTGTGAGCTCTGTTTACCAGATCAAGGAAAAGCTCTTTTGACATAACGTACGTATCCATGGAAATATTTTTGTTTTTCGCGTTTCCGCGGTTGGGCTCAATAGAAAGGACACCTTTCTGTTTGTTTATATTAAGCGTATCGCATGCAAGGAAAGCGTCCTTTGCATTGTCGACGGCGTGGTACATCATGGAGATGTCTGCGCCTGACTCAATATGAGCGTTAAGGAATTCGCTGTAGTCAGCTGTATAGATCATATAGCTCGGCGCGATAACAACGTACGGCATATTCATTCTTTCGATACAGTCAAGATTTTCGATATATGCTTCTATGTCCGTGCTGTAAATATCGCCGGGCTGTGAGGCCTCTGTATACATTATGTTCAGCTTGCCGCGCTTGGAGTTGATGTTGTAATGGCGTCCGGTTCCGAGATGCTCAGTCAGGGAACGGGGTTTTCTGCGCACGTAAACCTGAATGTTATCGATTCCGCTGTTGCTCATGTTGGAGATCGGGAAATCGATAATGCGGTAGCGGCCGAGGAATGAGAAAGCGCCTACAGGACGATATTCCTGAAGACCGTCAACCTGGATGTGATTTCCGGCAAAATTAATAATTCCAAATGCCTTATTCATATTATTCATCCCCCTTTACACGTTTTGCTACAAGTTCGATATTTTCGCTGTCAGCGCTGCCGACAACCGCGTTTTTGCCGATTTTAACTCCGTCGGCTACAAGAGCTCTTGTCACAACCGCGCCTTCCGCAACTTCCGCGCCCGGCATGAGGACGCTGTCGATTACTTTCGCGCCCGCCGCGACTTTCGCGTTTGTAAAGAGTACGGAGTTTTTAACTTCGCCGTCAATTACGCAGCCCTGAGTGATAAAGGCTTTGTTGATTACCGCGTCCGCGCCGATATACTGAGGAAGCGCGGTTACGTCTTCGGTGTAGATCTTCCATGTGGAATCATTGAGATCCAGCTCGTTGTTCTTGCTGAGCAGATCCATGTTCGCTTCCCAGAGAGAATCGATGGTTCCCACGTCTTTCCAGTATCCTTTATATTTGTAAGCGTAGACGTTTTTGCCTTCAGCTAAGAGAGAAGGAATAATGTCCTTTCCGAAATCGTGAGAGGAGTCCGGATTTTTCATATCCGCCATAAGCATCTTGCGAAGCATCTTCCAGTTAAAGATATAAATACCCATTGAAGCAAGATTGCTCTTGGGATGTTCCGGTTTCTCTTCGAATTCAACAATGCGTCCGGTCTCGTTCGTGTTCATGATGCCGAAACGGCTTGCCTCTTTCATCGGAACTTCAATAACGGCGATGGTAGCGTCGGACTGGCATTCCTTATGATATGCAAGCATCTTTGCATAGTTCATTTTGTAAATGTGGTCGCCGGAGAGAATCAGAAGATATTCCGGTGAATATGTATCGATAAAGTCAATATTCTGCGAAATTGCGTCCGCGGTTCCTCTGTAGACGTCCAGGTTCGCGTCTGATTTCTCGCGGGGAGGAAGTACATACACTCCGCTGTCTTTTGCGTCCAGACCCCAGCGGCGCCCTGCCGCAACGTAGCTGTTCAGCAAAATGGATTCATACTGCGTCAGTACACCGACAACGTCGATTCCGCTATTTGCACAGTTGCTGAGGGGAAAATCGATGATACGGTATTTTCCGCCATATGATACAGCCGGTTTTGCGACTTTTTTAGTCAGGTCATGCAGACGAGATCCGCGGCCGCCGGCTAAGATCATAGCTAACATGTTATTCTGCTTCATAATGAGCCCTCTCTTTCATTCTTACTGTTTCTTATTATACATAGTTGAATCAGAATTTTCTACATTTTTGTTTAAAAATATGAAAAAACGAAGAAAAATATATGGAAAACGCATAAGGAAAATACAAAAGCGACAATAAAAGATCCGGTATAATTTGTGCATTTTGATAGTTGACTTTATATTTATTTTTGCATACTATATTGTTAGTTACCGAACAAATTATACTGCACGGGATCCGGAGATTATTCTGTCAGCTGAGCCTGACCCGGGTCCCGTGTCGGGGCTTGCGGGGCAGGCCCTGAATTCGAAAGGATGTGGGGCAGTGATGTGCGGCGGCGATAACAGGGAAATGTGCGACTGCGGCCATGATGTCGGCCGTCTGATCAATATGATTTCCCATCAGCTGAAGCGGCAGATGTATATTCAGGAGGAAGAAGACAGTCTGACTACGAATATGCAGAGACTGGTGCTTCATTATATTATGTTTGAATCGCTGAAAAGGGATATTTATCAGAAGGATGTGGAGAAAGAGTTTCAGATCCGGAGATCTACCGCCACGGGGACGCTTCAGATTCTGGAGAAGAACGGATTTATCAACCGGGATCCGGTGGAGTGGGACGCAAGGCTCAAAAGGCTGACGCCTACGGATAAGGCCAAGGGGGTGCGGCGGCATATTCTTGAAAATATCCGCTATATAGAAGAGCTTCTCGCGAAAGACATTCCGGAAGAAAAGCTTTCTGTCTGCAGGGAAGTTCTGGAGCAGATGTCCGAAAATTTGTCGGGTGATGAAAAAAGAAGAGAGGAGATAACAGACCATGAATAGAAAATTACTTCGTTCTGTCAGGGAATATAAGCGCGAATCATTTCTGACGCCTGTGCTTGTATGTCTGGAAGTGCTGATGGAAGTGCTGATACCCCTGCTGATGGCAAAGATCATTGACGTGGGGATCATGGAAGAGGATATGGCCTATATTATTAAAATGGGAGTCCTTCTTATTGCTATGGCAATGCTTGCGCTTGTCTTCGGCGCGAAGGCGGGACAGCTGGGCGCGATCGCGTCTTCGGGATACGCGAAAAATCTGCGTCACGATATTTTTTATAAAGTTCAGGATTTCTCATTTGGAAATATCGACCATTTTTCGACATCCAGTCTTGTCACAAGAATGACGACAGATATCACAAACGTACAGATGGCATATATGTTTACCATCCGTCTGCTGGCAAGGGCGCCGATTATGATTGTGCTCTCTCTGGTTATGACGCTGACAATCAGCGTGCCGATCGCGGTGATCATGCTGATTACCGTTCCGATTCTGGGCGGCACACTGATCTTTATAGCGAAAAAAGCTCATCCGCATTTCGTCCAGGTATTCGACGAATATGATGTGCTCAACAATACGGTGCAGGAAAACGTAAATGCCGCGAGAGTGGTAAAGGCCTATGTCCGCGCCGATCATGAGGTGGAAAAATTCGGAAAAGTTTCCTCGCTCGTATTTAAGCTTTTTACAAAAGCGGAGAAAATTGTGGCGTGGAACTCACCGGTTATGCAGTTTACGGTTTACGCGGTAGTAATCATTATGGTGCTGGTCGGCGGCGAGAGCATTATCACCGGCAGCATGAAGACCGGAGAACTGACCAGCGTTATCGTGTACGCGCTTCAGATTCTGATGTCTCTTATGATGGTTACTTTTGTGTTTACAATGATTATGATTGCCGAGGCTTCTACCGACCGTATTACGGAAGTGCTGGATGAGGTGCCGGAGATGGAAGACGCTCCGAATGCCGAAACGGAAGTGCCGAACGGGGATATTGATTTTGAGCATGTAAACTTCAGTTATGCCGGCGAGGGAGGAAATCTTTCTCTGAAAGATGTGAACCTTCACATTAAGAGCGGCCAGATCGTTGGAATCATCGGAGGCACAGGAAGCGCCAAGTCAACGCTTGTGCAGCTGATTCCGAGACTTTATGACGTGACGGAAGGAACGGTAAAAGTCGGCGGCGTGGATGTGCGCAGATATAATCTGGAAGCGCTTCGCGACCAGGTATCCATGGTGCTTCAGAAAAACGTGCTTTTTACCGGAAGCATCTATGAAAACGTGCGCTGGGGAGATGAGAACGCCAGCGATGAAGAAGTTCAGAGAGTCTGCAGGCTGGCGCAGGCAGACAGCTTTATACAGGAATTCCCGGCCAAATATAATACGATGATCGTAGAAGGCGGAAATAACGTATCCGGCGGCCAGAAGCAGAGACTCTGTATTGCAAGAGCGCTGCTGAAAAAGCCGAAGATCCTGATTCTTGACGACTCCACCAGCGCTGTGGATACAAGAACAGACGCGCTGATCCGCCAGGCATTCAGGGAGGAAATCCCGGATACGACAAAGATCATCATCGCTCAGAGAATTTCTTCCGTGGAAGACGCGGATGTGATAATTGTCATGGACAACGGCGAGATCAACGGAATCGGAACTTCCGAAGAGCTTCTTCAGACCAATAAGATTTACCGGGAAGTATATGAATCTCAGGTGAAAGGAGGCGCTGAAAATGAGTGATCAGAAGAACAGCAATGCTCAGGGCAGACCTCAGGGAGGCCCTGCAATCACCAAGGGAACTGTAAAGACCGCGAAGCGTCTGCTCGGCTATGTGACAAAAACATATAAAGTTCAGTTCATTGTCGTGCTGATCTGTATTCTGCTCAGCTCTATTGCGTCGATCTCCGTATCTCTGTCCCTGAAGTTCCTGCTGGATGATTTTATCATTCCCCTGATCGGACAGAAAAATCCGGATTATTCGGGACTGTACACAGCGCTGACTGTTCTCGGGAGCATTTTCCTGTGCGGTGTTATCGCTACATTTGTGTACAGCCGGATGATGGTTGTTATCGGCCAGGGCGTGCTCAAGCGTGTGAGAGATGAGATGTTCGAACACATGCAGACGCTGCCGATCCGCTATTTTGACCAGAATACAAACGGCTCTATTATGAGTCTTTACACAAACGATACCGATACGCTCCGCCAGATGATTAATCAGTCAATCCCGCAGGTGCTGATGTCGGCGTTCACGATTACCGTAACGTTTATTTCCATGCTTGTGCTCAGCCCGCTTCTGACCCTGATGGCTGTGCTCATGATCTTCGTGATGATTCTTGTATCCAGAAAAGTCGCGGGCAACAGCGGAAAATATTTCATCCGCCAGCAGCTGGATCTGGCGGACATTACCGGTTTTGTTGAAGAGCGGATGAACGGCCAGAGAGTAATCAAAGTGTTTAATCACGAGAAGATATCGGAGCAGGAATTTGACGAGCTTAACGAGCGGCTCTTTACAAGCGCGTCCAATGCGCATACATTTGCCAGTATGATGGGACCGATTATCGGAAATCTGGGAAATCTTCAGTTTGTGCTTACCGCTGTATTCGGAGGATTTCTTTCCGTAATGGGCATCGGAAATATTACGCTGGGCGTTATGGCTTCCTATCTTCAGTTTACAAAGAGCTTCACGCAGCCGTTCATGCAGATTGCGCAGCAGTTTAACTCTATCATTATGGCGCTTGCCGGCGCAGAGCGTATTTTCAATATGATGGATGAGGCGCCCGAGGTTGACGACGGATATGTAACTCTCGTAAACGCGAAGAAGGACGCGGACGGAAATATCACAGAATGTAAAGAAAGAACCGGACTGTGGGCATGGAAGCACCCGCACAAAGCGGACGGCACCGTGACATATCAGGAAATGAAAGGCGACGTGCGGTTCTATGACATGACATTCGGGTACACGCCGGATCACATGGTGCTTCATGATCTGACGCTCTATGCGGAACCGGGGCAGAAGATCGCTTTTGTCGGATCTACCGGAGCGGGAAAAACGACAATTACCAACCTGATCAACCGCTTCTATGATGTGGCGGACGGCAAGATCCGATACGATGATATTAATATCAATAAGATTAAAAAAGCGGATTTGAGACGCTCCCTTGGAATAGTGCTTCAGGATACCCATCTGTTTACCGGAACCATCAAGGAAAATATCCGGTACGGCAAGCTTGACGCTACAGACGAGGAAGTTGTACAGGCGGCAAAACTCGCTCATGCAGACGGATTTATCCGAATGCTGCCCCAGGGGTATGACACCCACTTAAGCGGCGACGGTGAGGAACTGTCTCAGGGACAGCGGCAGCTGCTTGCGATTGCGAGAGCGGCAATTGCCGATCCGCCGGTACTGATTCTGGATGAGGCTACGTCATCCATTGATACAAGAACAGAGAGCATTGTCCAGAAAGGTATGGATAACCTTATGAAAGGACGCACCGTATTCGTTATCGCCCACAGACTGTCCACCATCCGCAACAGCGACGCGATCATGGTGCTTGAACACGGGCGCATCATTGAACGCGGTACACATGCTGAACTGCTTAAGCTGAAGGGAACTTATTATCAGCTGTATACCGGAAAGCTGGAGCTGTCTTAAATTTAATCCGGATTGACAAAACATTTCATGAAGTGTAAGTGTTTTTCCTCCTCTTCCGGTGGTATTCTTTTATCAGAAAGATACCACTGGAATGAGGAGGTTTTTTATGGAACGGATTCTTGAAATAGAGGATTTGAAGAAATATTACGGAAGGCAGCCGAACCAGACAAAAGCGCTGGACGGCATTACGTTTCAGGTGATCAAAGGCGAATTTCTGGGCATTATGGGAAGCAGCGGCTCGGGCAAATCTACCCTTTTAAACTGTATCGCAACTGTGACCCGTCCGACCGGAGGGAAAATGCTGCTGAAAGGGCAGGAAATCCAGAAACTGAAAGGGACAAATCTGGCGAGGTACCGTGGGAGAAAGATCGGATATCTTT
The DNA here is from genome assembly GCA_944381125.1 of uncultured Mediterraneibacter sp. Classification (GTDB taxonomy): domain Bacteria; phylum Bacillota; class Clostridia; order Lachnospirales; family Lachnospiraceae; genus Mediterraneibacter. The sequence goes on from CALWKB010000059.1 coordinate 27,442, forward strand.
TTCAGAATTTTGAACTGCTGGACAATCTGACCGGGCGGGAGAATATTCTGCTGCCGCTGGCGATTCAGCGAGTACCCGGCGGGGAAGGAGAAAAACGTCTGAACCAGCTTGCGGAGTATCTGGAGATTACAGATGTTATGGATAAATTTCCGGCGCAGATGTCCGGGGGCCAGAAGCAGAGAACAGCGGCGGCACGGGCGCTGATTCTGAATCCGGAACTGATCCTTTGCGACGAGCCCACGGGAGCGCTGGATTCCAGAAACGCGAGAGGCCTGATGGAGAAACTGAAAGGACTCAATGAAGAGGAAGCTGCGACAATTCTCATGGTAACCCATGATTCCGGCGCCGCCAGTTACTGCAGCAGGATTCTGTTTATCCGGGACGGAAGGATTTTCCATGAATTAAGGAGGAATATGCCTGAGGAATCAAGGCGGGAGTTCTATGAGAGGATATTAAAAGTAATGGCTCAGCTGGGAGGAGGCAGTGAATATGTTTTTTAAACTTGCGCTTCGCAACAGCCGGAGAAGCAGAAAGGAAAACGGTCTGTTTTTCAGTTCTCTTCTTATTACGATCATAGCGTTTTATATTATCCTGTCACTGCCGAATCAGGATGTAATGCTCTTTTTAAAACAGATGGAAAGCGACGCGGTGGATCGGCTGATGTCTATGATCCCCCTGTTTTTCGGAGCGGCCCTGGTGATTTTGTTTTTTCTCATATATTATGCCGGGAAATATCAGATGCAGAGGCGGAGACATGAATTCGGACTTTATCTGATGATGGGAATGAGGCGTGGAAAATTATTTTCTCTTCTGCTGGCGGAAGACCTGTACGGCAGTATATTATCCCTTGTGATCGGGCTGCCGGCGGCTTTGCTTCTCGCGGAGCTGATCAGCCTGGTTACGGCCAGGGTTGCGGGGATGGGGGTGATCGGACACCGGTTTTCCTTCTCTCCTGAGGCAGCGCTCCTGACAGCGGCGGGGTTCCTTCTGATTAAGCTGACGGCATTTCTTATCCTGAGCGGACGGGTTGCCCGGCAGGAAATCGGGAGTCTTCTTGTTGAAATGCCGGAGGGAATGAAAAAACAGTTCTCCGGGCCGGTTTACGGCGCAGCGGCGGCAGCAGGTCTGGTCTGTCTGGGAACTGCCTGGCGGATGGCGGCAAAAGGTCTGTCCTGGTACAGCACAGGAAGGATGGGGCTTACGCTCCTTCTGGGAGTGTGCGGTACGTGGCTTTTATTTTTCGGGCTTCGGTCCGTAATGAATTTTTTCGCCGGAAGAGGAGACAGAAAAGGCAGGCTGAGAGTGTTTCACTTCCGTCAGCTGGAGGAGACGGTAATCCGGTGTCACGGCGCTCTGGCGGTCAGCTCTCTGCTGATTCTGGCGTCTCTGTGCTGTTTTGGAGCAGGGGCGGCAATTATGCGGTTTTACGGGGATTCGGAGCCGCATGTTCTGGATTATACATTTGACGGGGACATGCAGAGTATTTCGGAAGTTGAAAAGAAGTTATCCGCTCAGGGCCTGGACGGTCAGTTCTCTTCGCTGTTTGAGATGAAGGTGGGGTATATTCGGACTACAGAGGATTATGACAATGCGTTTCGCATGGATCCGGTGCTGGAAGCGATATCCGGCATGGAGGATTCCGAAGAAAAGCAGCAGCTTGAGAATATATTGATGTATGCGGAGTATCCTTATATTATTTCACTGAGCGGCTATAACCGGCTGCTGGAAGCGGCGGGGCTTCCGCAGATTTCCCTTGAGAGAGGAGAGGCGGGAATCTACATGGACGGGATGTTTGCCGGAGAGGGAGAGCGGAAGATTATGGACGAGGTTCTGGCGGCCGGACCGGAAGCAGATCTGGATGGGACGACATACCGGCTGACGGGAAATGTACAGTCTGTAAATCTGGTTACAGATGATTCCATTACGCTTTCCTTTGCATTGATTCTGCCGGATGAAGACTTCGCGTACTATACACAGGGAGAATATACGGTATATCTGGACGGCGTTCTGAAGAAAGGCGAAGAGGAAAGTCTGATGGCTGCCATTATGGATATGAACAGCGATCTGGATCAGAATGGTATAATTTATGAAAGTTATCTCCAGAACATGGGGCGCCAGATGTTTTATGTGGCGGCAGCAGGATATATTACGATTTATCTGGCGGTTGTTTTCCTGATTATTGCAAATACCGTAATCGGAGTACAGTTTCTTATGGGCCAGAGGAGAACCGGCAGACGGTATCAGACGCTGAGCCGTCTGGGGGCGTCCTACCGGGAGCTCTGCCGGGCCGCCGGAAGGCAGGTAAACTGGTATTTCGGCATCCCGGCGGCAGTGGCGGCTGTCAGCAGTATGTTCGGCGTCCGGGCGCTTCTGATGGGACTTCTTACTTCCAGAACCCGGTCCGATATTGGAGAAGTAATGTGGATTGCTGCAATTATGATTTTGTTTCTTTGTGTGGTAGAATGTATTTATATGGCCGCGGTGCGGCGCTCCTGCAGCCGGTATCTTCTGACTGTAATGGAGCCGGAGCGGGAAGAATAGACAGATGGAACCGGACGGCCGGAAAAGCAGAGTGATGAAAGGGGAGCCGGGTATGAAGCGGATTGCAGTTGTGGAAGATGAGGCTCTGATGCGGGAAGAGCTTCAGAGTATACTGGAAAAAGCGGGATATGAAACGGAGGCGGTCTGTGATTTTACAGATCCGGCGGCGTATCTGCTGGATCGCTCTCCGGATCTGGTTCTGCTGGATCTGAATCTGCCGGGAGCAGGCGGATTTCAGATCTGCCGGGACATTAAGCAGAAAAGCGCGATTCCGGTTCTGGTGCTGACTTCCCGGGATCAGATGAAAGATGAGCTTACGGCTCTTAACCTGGGGGCGGATGAGTATCTCACGAAGCCCTGCCGCAGAGAACGGCTTCTGGCCAGGATTTCCAATGTGCTGAAGCGGTATGAAGGACGGACAAACCTGCTGGAGGGGAACGGGTTTCTTCTTGACCGGCAGACGTATACGATGTACATTAACGGGCAGTCCGTTATCCTGCCGAAAAACCAGGGGAAACTGCTGGAAGCGTTTCTGGTGCGGGATGGCCGGACGGCCACCAGGCAGGATTTGTGCAGGGCGCTTTGGGGAACGGATGAGTTTATTGATGAAAATGCCCTTCAGGTTAATCTGACACGTCTGAAAAAGACAATGGCCGGACTGGGGATGAAAATGCACATCGAAGCGGTCAGGGGCATAGGACACAGGCTCGCGGATAAAGGAGGAGAGCAGTGAATCGTGTAAGGAATACGGTAAGACAGTACGGTCCGTGGCTGGCGCTGGTGCTGTGCGTTGACGGATTTGCGGCGCTGCTGCTCTGGCTGGCGGACGTCCGCGCATTCCGGGCGCTGTCCGGAGTGATCCTGCTGGCGTCGGTTCTGCTGGCGGCAGGAGCGCTGGGGACGGCGGGATACCGCGCGTTCAGACGGGAACAGGCCTTTCTGGAATTTCTGAATAACCCGGATGAGAGGCATGAGGAAATACTCGTAAAACTGGCAGGTCCGGCTCAGACGGCTTCTGTCAGAAAGCTGGGTGAAACCCTGCGGCTCAGGGAGCGGATCTCTGCTCTGGCTAATGCCCGCGCGGAAGACTATGAGGAGTATGTTGAGGCATGGGCGCATGAAATCAGGACTCCACTTTCGCTTCTGACGTTTCTTCTGGATAACCGGAGGGAGGAACTTCCGGAGAGCGTGGGATATAAGCTGGATGTTATTCGGAACCGGATGCAGGAATATGTGGAACAGATGTTGTATTATGCCCGTCTGAAAAGTGTTCATAAAGATTACCTTTTTGAACAGATTGATATCAGAGAGTGTGTGGAGGAGGTCCTGGAAGATTACCGGATTCTGCTGGAAGAAAAGAAATTTGACGTTACATTTCAGGCGGCTGCCGGTCTGGCGGAAGAAAAAGTTTATACGGATCAGAGAGGGCTCGGTTTTATTTTATCCCAGGTAATCAGCAATGCGGTAAAGTACAGCGGAGAAGATCCGACGCTGGAAATCAGTTTCTCCCGTTCCGGCCATGAATTGATGCTGCGGATCAGGAACAGCGGTATGGGAGTGCGGTCCTGTGATCTTCCCCATGTTTTTGAAAAAGGGTTTACAGGAGGAGCGGGAGATGGAAGAAAGAACGCGACCGGAATGGGATTATACCTGGCGCGGGGGATTGCGGGAGAGATGAATCTGAAACTGGAAGCGGCATCAGAGTGGGGAAAGGGATTTGAAATACGGGTTCTGTTTCCCGGCGTAGATTAACCGCCGCCACTTTGCAAAATCTCATTTTTGGATAAATTATAACAGATCAATTGCGGATTTACTCCTTCTGCGAAATATGCTAAAATAACACTGTTGAGCGCACAGAAACCGGCATGCTGCATGCCGGTGCAATGATCCCGCCGGTGTGCGGGGCGCGCGGTTTGAACGCGGCAGGGCGGAATTTAACTATCCGTTTGCCTGCGTTGTCACTACAGTGCATGGATTGAAGAAGGAGGATACATATGATCAAATTATACGACAACGGCGTCTATCTCTTGAACGGCGCTGAGATAGTGGAAGATACAGGCAGTGTACAGGTTCCCCTTTCAAAGGAAGAAGCGTCGCGCAATACGATGGCTTACAATATTCTGAAGGCGCATAATACTTCTGACAACATGGAGAATCTGCAGATTAAATTTGACAGGCTTACCTCCCACGACATTACATTTGTGGGAATTATTCAGACTGCGAGAGCTTCAGGACTTGAGAAGTTTCCGGTTCCCTATGTGCTGACAAACTGTCATAACAGTCTGTGCGCGGTGGGCGGAACGATCAATGAGGATGATCACATGTTCGGACTGACCTGCGCGAAGAAATACGGCGGCGTCTATGTTCCACCGCATCAGGCGGTCATCCACCAGTATGCCCGCGAGATGCTCGCAGGCGGCGGACGTATGATCCTGGGATCTGACAGTCATACGCGCTACGGCGCTCTGGGAACAATGGCCATGGGCGAGGGCGGACCAGAGCTTGTAAAGCAGCTGCTGAACAAAACTTATGATATCAGGATGCCGGGTGTGATCGCCATTTACCTGGACGGCGAACCCATGAAGGGGGTAGGACCTCAGGATGTAGCGCTGGCAATCATCGGAGCGACATTTAAAAACGGATACGTAAACAATAAAGTCATGGAATTTGTCGGCCCGGGAGTGAAGAAATTAAGCGCGGATTTCAGAATCGGCGTTGACGTAATGACGACAGAGACAACCTGTCTGTCATCAATCTGGACGACGGATGAGAAGATTGAAGAGTTCTATGAGATTCACGGCAGAAAAGAGGATTATAAAGAGCTGAATCCGGGAGCAGTAACATATTATGACGGATGCGTATATGTAAACTTAAGCGAGATCAAACCGATGATCGCAATGCCGTTCCATCCGAGCAACGTGTACACGATTGATGAAGTAAACGCGAACTTACAGGATATTCTTCATGACGTAGAACAGAAGGCTCTTGTCAGCCTGGACGGCGCGGTGGAATACTCCCTGCAGAATAAGATCCGGGACGGAAAACTTTATGTGGACCAGGGCATTATCGCAGGATGCGCAGGCGGTGGATTTGAAAACATCTGCGCGGCGGCTGACATCATCCGGGGAAGAAATATCGGCTCCGACGCCTTTACATTCAGCGTTTATCCTGCAAGTATGCCGGTTTACATGGAACTGGTTAAAAACGGCGCCGTGGCAGATCTGATGGAGGCGGGAACAGTCGTGAAGACCGCATTCTGCGGCCCGTGCTTCGGAGCAGGCGATACGCCGGCGAACAATGCGTTCTCTATCCGGCATACGACCAGAAACTTCCCGAACCGCGAAGGAAGCAAACTCCAGAGCGGCCAGATTTCTTCCGTAGCCCTCATGGACGCCCGTTCCATCGCCGCGACTGCGGCAAATAAAGGCTTCCTTACACCGGCTACGGCTGTGGATGTGGAATACAAAGGCCAGAAATATCATTTTGACAGCAATATTTACGCAAATCGCGTATTTGACAGTCACGGCGAAGCCGATCCGGATGTGGAGATCCAGTTCGGACCGAATATTAAAGACTGGCCGGAGATGTCCGCGCTTCCGGAGAACCTGATCGTTAAGGTCGTTTCCGAGATTCACGATCCGGTTACTACTACAGACGAGCTGATTCCGTCCGGCGAGACTTCATCCTACCGCTCGAATCCGCTGGGACTTGCAGAGTTCGCACTCTCCAGAAAAGACCCCGCATATGTGGGACGTGCAAAAGAAGTGCAGAAAGCACAGAAGGCCATCGAAGCAGGCACATGCCCGCTGGATGCGCTGGAAGAACTGAAACCGGTCATGGAAGTGATCCGGAAGACTTATCCGGAAGCAGGCAAAGGAAATATCGGCGTCGGAAGTACAATCTTCGCCGTGAAACCGGGCGACGGCTCCGCGCGTGAGCAGGCGGCTTCCTGCCAGAAGGTTCTCGGCGGCTGGGCGAATATCGCCGTGGAATATGCTACAAAACGGTATCGTTCCAATCTGATCAACTGGGGAATGCTCCCCTTCCTGACGGACGCGGACCACGAAAACCTTCCGTTCAAAAACGGAGATTATATTTTCGTTCCGGATGTGAGAAAAGCGGTTTCGGAAAAAGCAGATGTCATTAAGGCTTATGTTGTGGGAGATGAACTTAAAGAAATCGAACTCCGCCTGGGTGAGCTCACAGACGCTGAGAGACAGATTATTCTGGACGGCTGCCTGATTAATTACTATAAAGCCGGCAGAAAATAAGAGCTCGGAAAAATCAAGACAGAAGATGAGGCTGCCTCCGGTATTTTCCGGGGGCAGTTAAATTCCGCGGGATTCGGGATATGCGCCGGAATGAATATGAGGAGAAAAAAACATATGATATTTGATACACATGCACATTATGATGACGACCAGTTTGATTCTGACCGGGAAGTACTGCTGGGGCAGATGGAGGCGGCCGGGATCGGCGCTGTTGTGAACGCGGGATCTACAATCGCGTCCTGGGACAGGATACAGGCGCTGACGGAGAAATATCCCTTTGTGTACGGCTCTGTGGGCGTGCATCCGGACGAAGTGGGAACACTGAATGAAGAGGCGCCTGCGAAGATGGATCGGCTGCTGGACTGTGAGAAGATTGTAGCCGTGGGTGAGATCGGCCTGGATTATTACTGGGATAAGGAAGGGCATGACCTGCAGAAAAAATGGTTTATACGCCAGCTGGAAATGGCGCGGGAAAAGAATATGCCGGTTATAATTCACAGCAGGCAGGCGGCGGCGGATACGATGGAGATTATGAAACAGCATGCCCGCGGCATGAAAGCAGTGATCCACTGTTATTCTTATTCGCCGGAAATGGCGCGGGAATATGTGGAAATGGGATATTATATTGGCGTCGGAGGCGTTGTCACATTTAAAAACGGCAGGAAGCTCAGGGAGACCGTAGAGGAGATCCCGCTGGAAGCGGTTGTCCTGGAGACGGACTGTCCTTATCTTGCCCCCGAGCCATATCGGGGAAAACGGAATTCATCTCTCTACCTGCCTTATGTAGTAAAAGCGGTTGCGGAGATAAAAGGGACGGACTGCGAAACAGTAATACGGCAGACAGAAAAGAACGCGAGGAAACTGTACAATCTGGAGCAGCAGACCGGCTGCTGAAACGGAGAATCTTATGAAATGCGCAAGGAGGAGAAACGCTTGAAAGAGCCGACGCTGGGAAATCCGCAGAATACGATTGCGGTTCTGCAGAAATATAATTTTACATTTCAGAAAAAATTCGGTCAGAACTTTCTGATAGATACACATGTGCTCGATAAGATTATCCGCGCGGCGGATATCGGACCGGAAGACTGCGTGCTGGAGATCGGGCCGGGGATAGGAACAATGACTCAGTATCTGGCCTGCGCGGCGGGACGGGTGATTGCCGTGGAGATCGACCGGGCGCTGATTCCGATTCTGGAAGATACGCTGGAGGGTTATGACAACGTCAGAATTATTAATGAAGACGTGCTGAAACTGGATCTCAAAGCTCTGGCGGAAGAGGAAAACGGCGGCAGGCCGCTTAAGGTGGTGGCGAATCTGCCATATTATATTACAACTCCTATTATTATGGGGCTTTTCGAAAATCATGTGCCGCTGGAGAGTATTACTGTAATGGTTCAGAAAGAGGTGGCCGACCGGATGCAGGTCGGGCCGGGCACAAAAGACTACGGCGCCCTTTCTCTCGCGGTGCAGTATTATGCGAAGCCGTATATTGTGGCAAATGTGCCGCCTAATTGTTTTATGCCGCGGCCGAAGGTGGGCTCCGCGGTGATTCGTCTGGACCGGTATGAAAAACCGCCGGTAGAGGTAAAAGATGAGAAACTTATGTTTCGCATCATACGCGCGTCTTTTAACCAGAGAAGAAAAACGCTGGTCAACGGACTGAAAAATTCTCCGGAACTTACTTTTTCGAAGGAGGAAATCGAGTCTGCGATCGAAAAACTTGGGAAAGGACTGAATGTCAGAGGAGAGTCTCTGACATTGGAAGAATTCGCTTTTTTGTCTAATAAGCTGTGTTCATAAATATTTAATATTGAATTTATTGTATATTATTTACATTTTTAGTATAATAAAAAAATCATACAGTAAAAATGTGAAGAAAAAAGAGAGAAGGAGGAAGGTCAAATGGCAAAAGATATTGACAGCATTTTTTTCGATATTACTCCGGAAATTGAAGAGCTGGCTCTCAAATGCGAAGCGAACAATGCGATTGACAAGGAACTGTACACAAAGTATGAGGTGAAGAGAGGTCTGCGCGACCTGGATGGAAGCGGCGTGCTCGCCGGCCTGACAAATGTGTCGGACGTATGCGCATCCAAGATGGTGGACGGGAAGAGAGTTCCCTGCGCAGGCAACCTGTATTACCGCGGATATAATATCAAGGACCTTGTAAAAGGATTTCTGGACGCAAAGCATCCGGGATATGAGGAGACGGCATATCTGCTTTTATTTGGAGACCTTCCGGACAAAGACGAACTGAAAAGATTTCAGGATATGATCGCGGAGCGTCGTACGCTTCCGCCGAATTTTGTGCGTGACGTTATCCTGAAGGCGCCGAGCCGTGACATGATGAACAGTATCGCGAGGAGCATCCTGCAGCTGTATTCTTATGACGACAAAGCGGATGATACAAGCATACCGAACGTACTGCGCCAGAGCCTGAACCTGATTGCTCAGTTCCCGATGCTGATGGTTTACGGATATCACGCGTACAATTACAAGAGAGGAGAGGATCTGTATATTTATGCGCCGGATCCGAAGCTTTCCACAGCGGAGAATATTCTCATGATGCTCCGTGAAGACAGGAAGTTTACGAAGCTTGAAGCAAAGATTCTTGATATGGCGCTTGTGCTTCACATGGATCACGGCGGCGGAAACAACTCCACGTTTACAACTCATGTCGTTACATCTTCGGGAACAGACACATATTCAACGATCGCGGCTGCGATGGCTTCTTTGAAAGGACCGAAACACGGCGGCGCGAATATTAAAGTAACGCAGATGTTTGAGGATATGAAGAAACATCTGACGGACTGGACGGATGAAGATCAGATCAGGGCTTACCTGGAAGCGCTGCTTGATAAGAAAGCGTTTGATAAAAAAGGCCTGATTTATGGAATGGGCCACGCGGTATATTCTATTTCCGATCCCCGTGCGGATATTTTCAAAAAATTTGTAAAACAGCTCGCGAGAGAAAAAGGATGTCAGGAAGAGTACGCGCTGTACGAAAAAGTCGAGCATATGGCGCCGGAGATTATCGGTGAGAAACGCCGTATGTATAAAGGTGTTAATGCAAACGTTGACTTCTACAGCGGTCTTGTGTACAGCATGCTGGATCTTCCGCCGTCACTGTACACTCCGATTTTCGCGGCGGCCCGTATCGTAGGATGGAGCGCGCACAGACTTGAAGAAATAGAGAACGTAGACAAGATTATTCGTCCGGCATACATGCCGCTTGCTCCCTACCGGGATTACATAAAATTAGATGACAGGTAAGGATGTACAATGAAAGATGAGTTCTATTTCCCGTCCAAAGATGGAAACACCGAGATTCATACAATAGAGTGGAAACCTGACAGTGAGATCAGAGCGGTTCTGCAGATCTGCCACGGTATGATGGAATATATCGAAAGGTATGACGAGTTCGCGCAGTTTCTCTGTGAAAGGGGATACTATGTGGTGGGAAATGACCATCTTGGTCATGGAAAATCTGTTCAGTCCAAATCGGAGTACGGATTTTTCGACCAGAAATACGGAAACGCGTGCGTGCTGGGGGATATCCATACGCTCCGTCAGCGTGTTTCAGGGAAGTATCCTGACGTTCCGTATTTTATGCTGGGACACAGCATGGGTTCTTCCCTGCTGCGTCAGTATATCCAGATGTATGGAAACGGACTGGCCGGCGCGGTGCTGATGGGAACGGTGACAGACCACAGCCGCGCGTCGCTTGTAATTGTTAAACGCCTCTGCCGTCTGATGGCGGCTGTCCGCGGATGGCATTACCGCAGCAGGATGGTAAATGAACTGGTTACCGGGGCGTTTAACAGAAAATTCAGACCGGCCGAGACCCGGGCCGACTGGGTTACAAGCGACAGGGAGCGCCTGGAGAAATATATTTCCGACCCCATGTGTTCCTTTATCTTTACGGTCAACGCGTACTACAGCATGATGAATGGGATGCTTGCTTCGCAGAAGAAAGGCAACATACAGATGATACCGAAAACTCTTCCGGTTCTGTTCGTTTCAGGAGCCGAAGATCCGGTCGGAGATTTCGGAAAAGGCGTCCGCGGGGTCTTCGAGACATATAAGTCTGCGGGCATACGGGATGT
>CALWKB010000060.1 GCA_944381125.1 uncultured Mediterraneibacter sp.
AATTACCGCAAAACATGAAACTTCCTCCTTTTCCTCTCATTCCCGCCCTTTTATTATATCTTCTTTTCTGATATTTGATTATATATTTTTTATTTTTGGTTTATAATTTTCCACATTCTTTTAGAATTCACTCATACTTTTGACACATTTTCCGCCTATACTCTATATCAGATAGTTGAACAGCAACTATCTCCCCCCCTCATAAAGTTCAGACGCTGCAAGGCGTCGCACTTTACTCTCATTCCTTTAGATAACTTATAAAAAAACAGAAATCCGTCGGTCAGACAGCCGGCGGGTTTTTGTTGTCCGGAATTATTTTCAGTTATAGACGCGCCGATTTTTCCGCTATATAATACTTATAGTGCCTCAGTCTACACATCTGGCATTAAAAAGATAACAGGGGGAATGACAATGATATGCAAATACTGCGGATGCCGGCTTCCGGACGATGCTGTTTTCTGCGAGCAGTGCGGCTCCCGCATTGCTCCGCCTGCCGGCGAAGGCAACGTGAAAAATAATTCTGTCCGAAAATCCAGGGCGCCGATCTGGATTGCCTGTATTTCGGCGGCCGTTCTGCTCATTGCCGGCGGAGCATTCTTTGCCGTCTGGTACTTTTCCGGCCCGGCGGCCAACAGCGCTCAGGAAAAAGAAATTTCAGAAAATGCAGATCCCGACTCTTTCGTTTCGTCAAAAGAGAAAAATAACCGGGATGAAATTGACGCGGATGGAGATAGTGACACAGGAAATAATGACAGCGACTCTGCCGGTACTGATCTGATTCCTGATACAGACGGCAGTTTCTCCGGCCAGGGAAATGACAGCACTTCCCCGTTTATTATTTCTCCGGAAGCGAACGCCAGTTATGCGGCCGCTCTGGATCCTTCGACATACGAGTTTTATTCGTCTTCCACAGACGAATTTAACTTCTGGTATCCGACTGATTTTTATAACGAAGTTACATATAACACCCGCCCGGGTTCCATATCCTACGGCACAAATATCGAGGAAATTACTTTTTCCGCAAAGGACGGATCTCAGCTTATATTCCAGGCGGTTCAGCGCACGGATGACCTTGATATTAAAACGATGTCCAATCGCGTTTATACTACGGAATTCGGTCGTCTCTCCTCTCCGGAAGTAATACTGAACACTGTGAAAGACGATTATGGGAAAATTGTCATCACCGGCTGGGACAAAAACCATACGGACAACACCGTCTACTGTCTGACCAAAGTGAAGCCTGACGTGATTCTTCAGATGACCGTTTTCTTTCCTGATTATACAGATGAGACAGACCGGCTCCGCAAAAGTTATATGACAGAATGCTACTACCGCATGTGCGGCTTTTCAAACGCCGATTCATGGAGAACTTATGAAGACTTTGTAAGGGAGAACGGATAATATGAAAAAAATTTACAGAAAAATTATTGCTCTTCTGACCGCTTCCATTTTTCTGATGCCGGGCTGCGCGCAGACAGAAAATATTTCCGAAGATGAACAGATCAGAGAAGTCGCTGATCTCGAAATAGATACGGATCCGCAAAAAGAAGAAACAGAGGAGCCGGAGATTCTCCATTTTGTGGATGTTTACAAAAAGCCTTATCAGGTGGAAATAAACCCGAATGTGGAAAAACATAATTACAAAAACGAATGTTTTATCCATGACGGGCACTATCTTTCCTACGAAGGAGACGCCGGTTATACATCCCGTCTGGGAGTGGATGTGTCTGAACATCAGGGATATGTGGACTGGCAGCAGCTCAAAGAAGACGGATTCAGCTTCGCTTTTATCCGCCTCGGATACCGGGGCTACGGCCAGGAAGGCAATATTCTTCTGGACAAAGAATTCCACCGCAATATGGAAAACGCCCAGGCGGCGGGATTTGACGTGGGCGTATATTTTTTCGCACAGGCTGTAAATGAAGAAGAAGCACAGGAAGAAGCCGACTTTGTCCTCGAAAATCTGAAAGGATATTCTCTTGAGCTTCCGGTTGTTTATGATCCGGAAAGCATCCTTGATGATGAAGCCAGAACCGATAATGTCTCCGGAGAACAGTTCACAAAAAATACGGAAGTGTTCTGCTCCGCAGTCGAAGACGCAGGGTATGATCCCATGATCTACGCCAATATGCTCTGGGAGGCTTTTGAACTGGATCTGGAACAGCTTTCAGAATATCCGCTCTGGTATGCCGACTATGAACCGGCTCCGCAGACGCCATATCACTTCCAATTCTGGCAGTATACAAATGAAGGGGAGGTACCCGGAATCGAGGGCAGGGCGGATCTCAATATCCAGCTGATTCCCGTCCGGTAAATTCCCGCTCGCGATTTTCCTTCAGGTTATAGCAAAAGCCGCCGATCCAAAAATTGATCGACGGCTTTTCATTACATCATCTTTTTTCTTCAAACCATTCATACAGATCCTGATATACCTGGGCTCTGTCTGTTTCATTCAGAATTTCATGCCGGTCTCCCTCATACAGTTTAAGCGAGACATCCCGTATGCCCGCAGACTTATATGTCTCGAAGACCCCGCGGACGCCTTTTCCGAAATCTCCGACCGGATCTTCGGCTCCTGAAACGAACAGAACCGGAAGAGTTTTCGGTATCATCTGTATGT
>CALWKB010000061.1 GCA_944381125.1 uncultured Mediterraneibacter sp.
TTATATTCCAGAAGCTTCGCCGCTTCAAACGCATTCAGCTCTTCCGTCGGCTTCTTGTGGATCAGGCCGATGCAGGAAAAGCAGCGGTTGCATTCCTTTGCCACGTCAAACATACAGCAGCCGGACCGCATCTGCTTCAGAAGATCGTCCTCCTGCATCAGAAGGAGCGCGTCCTGGAATCGCTTCAGATTCCGCTGTGTATCCATAAAATAAATATGCGGGAAGATCTGAGGGATACAGGCATTATTCTTCTGATGTCCGTCGCTGTACCGGACACGCCCTTCCCGGTTGGCCGAAAAATCAAAAGACAGCACCCCGCCGGACGCTTCCCCGTCCGGCTCATATGAGGGCAGCTTTCTGCAGAAATCCCGGTACCAGGAATCATATCTCCGGTAGGCGCTCACCATGCCGAACCGGTGGAACCGCTTCAGGTCATCTTCCTCGATCCGCAGCCTTACAGAAACTTCCACATTCGGGAAATCCTCACGGAAATCTTCCGCCCTGACCGTATAATCGCCGCCCGCAGCGCGCACGGCATCCAGGACGGCCGTCTTGCCCGTGTCGTTTTTACCGACCAGGATCAGGGCATTTTCAATATCTCTGATCTGCATGTCCCTGATCGATCTGAAATTCCGTATCCGTAAATCCGTAATCTGCATCCCGCCGCCTCCCGTCGGTTCGTCTGCCGTGTTTCTCCGCGGCAGGCTTTTGTTCTTCCAGACCTATTGTAACATTTCAGACGACATAATGCCACATGCATAAAAAAGAATCCTGCTTCACAGGATTCTCCGCCGCGTCAGCTCCGTATTGTCTTTCCTCTGGTTTTTATCTATGCATCTGTCTCTTTTACCGGAAAAAATGATCTCCGATCTGATAGCCGCCGCCTCCTGTACTGAAGTACAGACACCCGCCCACGGGATTGCTTCCGGCCAGAGCGTCCTCCGCCGCTTTCATGGCGGAGTCTGTATATCCGCCGCTGGAAAGTACAGAGTCCAGCCATCCGGTCATAGCCGGAGTAAACTGGCCTGGCTGATAAATAACGTCTGTAATCGTATCCGGATAAGAACTGCTCCTGATTCGGTTCATTACGACCGCCCCCACAGCCACCTGGCCTTCATAGGGCTGATTGCCCGCCTCGCAGAAAATCAGCGCCGCAAGAAGTTCTTTATCTGCCTGCGCGGCAGCTACTTCTGCCGCTTTTTCTTCAGCCTCTTTTCGCTCGGCCGCTTTTCTTTTTGCTTCTTCCTTTTTCAGATATTCTGTTTTTGCGTCTTCAGCCGCGGATTTTGTTTTTTCCAGTACCACGGCATGGATATCCTGCGAAGCCTCTGAAAAATCCCACGTTGCACGCACGGTCTGTTTTTCAGCCATTCCAAAGAAATCCGCGTCAGCTTCTGCGGCAAATCCTGAAAAGCCTGTCAGCAGCGCCGCGCTGACTGCCGAAATGTACAGGGCCAGGCGAATTCTCTTGTTTTTATTATATTTCATATACTCCTCCTCTTAATTCATTGCAATATCTTTATATGTCTCTTAACTAATTATACGTGTTGATTTCGATTTTATTACAGATATTACAGAATTATTACGGAGGCTATTCTAATATAAAATAAGCCGATTGTCAACTTTTTTATTTCACACAGCAGGCGCATGCCTGGCTTATCGTACAAAAAGTCTGCAAAACCGCCGCTTATGTTCAGAAGAAAAGCAGCGGTTCTGCAGACTTTTATCAGTTAATCAGTGCATTCTGAAAATCGGACTGATTTTTTTATATATAAGAAATACGATCAGGGATACCAGCACGCCTTTTAACAGATTAAACGGAGCCACGGCAAATATTACAAATGTTGATAGGCTTGTAATATGAGGATTTACCGCTGTTCCCATCGCGACCAGCTCATCGACAGGCATACTGAAAACTGTCGCGAAAGTAGGCAGAAGCACAAACGCATTGATAATGCAGCCAAGCACTGTCATCGTAACAGTTCCGGTAATCATACCGATCAGCGCGGTTTTTCTCGTTCTGTTCAGTCTGTAAATCAGTCCTGCCGGGACACAGAGTGAACATCCGATAATAAAATTAGCCAGTTCCCCCACTCCGCCGGTGTCTGTCCCTGTAAACACAAAATTCAGCAGAATCTTAACCAGCTCGATCAGCGCCCCTGCCAGCGGCCCCATGGCAAATGCTCCTACCATAACCGGGACTTCGCTGAAGTCAATCTCGTAAAATGACGGAGCAAACGGCAGCGGGATTTCATAAAGCATCAATATAATTG
This sequence comes from uncultured Mediterraneibacter sp., assembly GCA_944381125.1. Taxonomy (GTDB): domain Bacteria; phylum Bacillota; class Clostridia; order Lachnospirales; family Lachnospiraceae; genus Mediterraneibacter. The sequence continues at coordinate 2,274 of CALWKB010000061.1, forward strand.
CTACTGCGGAAAGCATGCCGATTTTCACCAGCGCCTTCACTCCGAATCTTGGCTCTGACTTAGCCATTGTTTTTGTTTCTGTACTCATTTTTACCTCTCCTTTTCTCCCTGATATTCAGGAATTAATATTATTTGGAAAAGGAAATCTTTCAGGAGAGCACGCCTCAGGAGAAACTGCAGATAATTTCCTGTGAAATAAAAAAACCGGACATCAGATGTCCGGGGATAATGCGGTCTGCTCCTTGCAGCGCTTCTTACGGAATATTTAAATTCCAGGTAAGTATGTTCTCTTCTCTCATCCAGACTGTACTGTCGGTACCGGAATTCTCTTTCAGCTCTGCAAAAAAGTCACCGGTTCAGCCGCCGAAATGGCGGGTCGCGGACTATACCGCCGGTTGGGACTTGCACCCGACCCCGAAGATCATATTCCTTTTACGAGTATAAATATAACTCTTTAGAAGGAGGATTTCAAGAGGTTTTCGGGACTTTGCTATAAACTTTGTTATAATTGATGTCTCATTTATGTCTCAGAACTTATATCTCTCCAACATATAAATTGGAATCGTTATTATTTTACCGGTTTCTCCACCCTTGGTATCTCCTTTCAGATACAGAAGCCGATCCGCCTTTCCTGACTGCAATGCTTTCACCGCGGTTTCAGCCTTCCCTTTCCCGGTCTTCACTTCCACCAGACAGCGTCTGTTTCCTTCTAAACTCTGGACGACAAAATCTATTTCACCGCCTTTATATGTTGCAAAGGCAGGAGTTTCAAAAGCAATCTCCGGCGGGAAATCCTGTCTTTTTTTCAGATTAATAAATACATAGTTTTCATTGAGTGTTCCTCTCAGAGCACGCTCGTCTGTACCTGTCCTCTTCAAATAATAATTTGCTACCCCCAGATCCATAAAATAGCATCTGCCCGCCGCCTTAAAATCCATAATATCCAGTTCGGTTATCTTAGCGCAGAAACCAATGATCCCGGAGAAATAAAGCCAGCTTATCGCTCTGTTGCAGGCTGCTTTTGTTATATTACTTGAATAGTCTCTTGTAACGATCTTCTGAAGTTCCTCACTGATACTGTCTTCTGCAAGTCCCTTTTTCTCGCGGTTCAGTATCCGGCATATAGAGAGAAAAATCTGAGTAAAGACTCTGTTGTCTAAAATATCGGATTGATTCATTTGTAAAAGTGTCAATGATCTTTACCAGTTCGCCCTGCGCCTTCTGTATATCTTTTGACTCCAGATATGTCTGTACAACTTTCGGATAACCTCCCACCTGACAGTAAATATCATAAATCGCCTTCAGCCCGTCATAGAAAGAAAAATCCTGCATATCCGCTGAAATCTGCATATACTTTTCATAAACCTCTTCATCGTATGCTTCCAGAAATTCTTCAAACGACAGCGTATAAATCGTAATCTTTGTCACATCTCCACTCGAAAACCGAAACTCAGGCTCATACACTCTGCCCAGATAACTTCCTGTCACAATAAAATGGCACTGGAACTGTCTCGTAAACTCTCTGATCCGATTATAAATCTCTGCTGATTCCTGAATCTCGTCAATGATAATAACTGTATCATCCGTATCCTGAAAATCCGGTTCATACACACGAAAGGCATCATGCAGGGGATGCTCCGGGCGTTTCTGGCCCGGCTGCCACTCTGTAGCCTGCTTATAACACTCCATGAACTGTTTGCCGCTCAGCTCAAACAAATTGACATAAATCTTGTGTGCAAAATTTTCATCAGCAAACTTATTGATCAGATATGTCTTTCCAACCTGTCTGGCGCCGTTTACCTCAAGCGTACTGTGGTCGGCAGTATCTTTCCACTGTACTAGTCTGTCATATATCTTTCTTTTAAGGTACATCTGTTTCCTCCTGACCTAAGACTTTCATGTTTCTTTATTATACCAGAGTATCTGCCGCTATACATCTATAATTTAAAAATACCCCGCCATTTCGGACGGGGTATTTCTTTTATTTTTCTTACAGGATATCCCTGTTTCATCTGAACAGATCATACAGGATCTTATCCTGCCTTATCTTGTCCTTCTGTTTCTCCTGCGCGCTCTTCTGGCAGCTTTCGCCCTGAGGCTCATCATTGCCATCACTGCCGCGCCCGCAGCGCCTGCCATGATGATCATGATCACGATCGGAGCTGCATCTCCGGTCTGCACTGGTTCCACAGTCGGGCTTCCTGCTGTGCCTGCATTTTCTGAGCCTTCACCGCCGGAGCCGGATGCTTTCTCTGTCCGGACTGTGATCACTGCAGCTTCCGAAAGGTTCCCTGATTCATCACAAGCCTTTACGCTGATCACGTATTCTGTATCCGCTTTCAGGTTTTTGATGACTGCCTCTGTGTCTGCCACTCTGCCGATCTCCAGGTCATCTACATAGATCACATACCCTGCCACGCCTTCATTGTCTTTCGACGCGGACCATTTGACTGTGACTGTAGAGGAAGTAACCTCTTTGGCCTCGAGTTTCTCGGGAGCAGTGGGTGCTTCTGTATCCACATCCGGCTCAACCACTGATCCTTTGACTGTCACCGTACATTCTGCCTTTAATCCGGCTGCATTCGATACAGTGATAACTGCTTCTCCTGCTT
>CALWKB010000062.1 GCA_944381125.1 uncultured Mediterraneibacter sp.
CACCCGACTTCCTCGTATCTTTTCAGACAACTGGTCTTTCAAATATGCCAGATCCGGCATTCGTACAGCTTCCGGCCAGACGGCCGTTTTTACGGAAATGCTGTACCGTATCCTAATACTCGATCCCTTCCCTGGCCGTAACGCCGCGGTCAAAGGGATGTCTGATCTTGCGGATCTCCGACACGTAGTCCGCCAGCTCCACAAGACGCGGATCCGGATTCCGCCCGGTCAGGACGACTTCCAGCTCCTTTGGTTTTTCTCTCAGAAAGCGGAGCGCTTCTTCATCGGGAATCAGGCCGTAATTGTAAGCGGCCATAAATTCATCCGCCACAAGCACATCATAGAGCTTCGCGGATATAAGGCGGACCGTCCGCTCCCACAGCGCCCGGTACGTCTCTGCCGCCTCCTTTTTTTGCTCCCCGCTCAGAGAAGAATAAAAACCATATGATTTTTCCGGATAAACAACATCAATCTCCGGAATCTTATCCAGGATTTTCAGTTCGCCGGAATTCTCATTTTTCAGGAAGCGCACGAAAAGTATCTTTTTCCCCCGGCCCGCGGCCCGGATGGCCAATCCCGCCGCGGCAGATGTTTTTCCTTTTCCGTCGCCGCAGTAAATATGAATCAGACCGGATTCCATATACATTGCTCCCTCCTGTAAAATCCTACTCATTTTAACACATCGCTTCCCTGTTCACAACCCTCATGCCCGCTCAATCCCGCCGCAGCGCGATCCTCGCGGAGCGTTTTTATCTCATAGGAAAGCAATTTCCTATAAAAAAATCCCTGCGGAAATTCCGCAGGGATTTTTATTTACACGATTAAATTTAGTACGGATAACGGACATAAACCATGTTGGACGGAACCGGTCCGATCTTTACAACGTCACCGGTGTGCGGCGCGTGAATCATCTGTCCGTTTCCTATGTAGATACCGCAGTGCGTCGCGCTGGTGCAGACGTCTCCCGGCTGCGGATTGCTTACTCTCGGCCATCCGAGGAAAGTATAGGTGGTTCCGATTCTTGAATAGCTTCCTGTCAGACAATATCCTACCAGTCCCGAACAGTCAAATGTGCTCGGTCCTGTAGCGCCCCATACATATGGGCATCCCATTTTCCCGTAAGCACGGTCTACAACAGTATTTCCTGTCGATACGCTGTAGCTTGGAGCTGACGATGAACTGCCGCCGCCTGAGCTTCCTCCGCCCGTATTCTGAGCTGCCTGCCGAGCCGCTTCCTCAGCCGCCCTGCGTGCCTCTTCGGCGCGGCGCGCCGCTTCTTCCTCCTCGGCCGCTCTTCTGGCCGCCTCCTGAATCATTTCATCCAGATTGGAAATCTCGTCGCTCTTCTCGTCGATCGTCTCGTTAATCTGCTGCTGCTGAACCTCGTTCTCTGCTTCCAGATCCTCGAGATTTGCTCTCTCTCTCTCCAGTGTATTCTGAAGATCTTCGATCTCTTCAACGGTATTTGCATACTCCTGAAGCTGATCTCTGTCATATTCATGTACCTGCTGAGTATATTCCGCCTGCGACAGCATGCTTGAAATATCTCCGGAAGTCATAACCTTTTCCATCGTCGCCGTTCCGCTGCCGGATTCATACATGTACTTGATCCTCAGCTTCATAGCTTCATACTGTTCTTCCTTCTTCTCCTCAGCGGCTTCCAGATCCTTCTCCGCCTGAATGATCTCCTCGCCTTTTGCGATCAGCTTAAGTTCCAGCTGATTCGCTTTGGAAATCAGTTCGTTAAGCTCTTCCTGCAGATCATCAAGCTCCTCCTGGGCGACTTTTTTCTTTTCTTTGAGTTCCGCCTCTTCCTCTCTGGCGGAACTCGGCTCCGCGAATACAGGCGTAACCGCCATAGAGCAGATAAGCGCAGATGCGATAAGTATGTTATGTACTTTTCTTAATCTCATTTTTTCACCTTTCCCTGATTTTATTATCTATATTCCCACACAAATGCATAATACATCAGGAACCGATGTTTATCAACACCATTCCGCAAAAAAACACATTTGCAGGGCAACAAAAATTATCTTCTGTATAATACGTAATAAATTATAATAAAAATCCGGTGAAAAATCAATACTTTTTTAACATTTCTGTAATAATTTACATTTTTATCCTACTGCACCGACAGATTAGTATACCCCATAAGACTCTCGTCAATCTCTTTCGCCGCCTCCCGGCCTTCCCGTATGGCCCATACAACCAGCGACTGGCCTCTGTGCATATCGCCTGCGGCAAATACATTCGGCACGCTTGACGCATAACGTCCCTCTTCTGTTTTTACATTGGTCCGTCCGTTCACTTCCACGCCGAACGCTTTTGTGACATAATTTTCGCTTCCCAGAAATCCTGCCGCGATCAGAACAAGATCTGCGTCCACGGTATATTCTGTACCCGGGATCTCAGCCATCATCATTCTTCCGGAAGCCTCGTCTCTTTTACTTTCCAGCTTTACAAGCACAGCCTTGCAGAGTCTGCCTTTCTTATCTTTGACAAATTCTTTTACTGTAGTGGTATAGACACGGGGATCCGAACCGAACACTGCGGCGGCTTCTTCCTGTCCGTAATCTGTCTTGCAGACTTTCGGCCACTCCGGCCAGGGATTGTTCTCTGTTCTTTCATCCGGAGCCTTGGGCATCATCTCAAGCTGAAGAACCGACCTGGCGCCGTGCCGGATGGCTGTGCCGACGCAGTCGTTTCCGGTATCTCCGCCGCCGATAACGATTACATTTTTCCCTTTGGCGGAAATGTATGAGCCGTCTTTAAGCTTCATATCATTTGCCCACAGCGCTTTCGTGGTAGATTTGAGGAAATCCACCGCAAAGAAGATGCCTTCCGCATCCCTGCCGGGAGCTTTGATATCTCTCGGATTGGAAGCTCCGCAGGCCAGAAGAACCCGGTCGTATTCCTTCAGAAGAGCGGCGGGCTTCACGTCTTTTCCCACATTACAGTTCAGTCGGAATTCCACGCCTTCCGCTTCCATTACCGCCAGTTTTCTGTCGATATACTGTTTCTCCAGTTTCATGTTCGGAATTCCATAGCGGAGCAGTCCGCCGGCTTTGTCCTCCCGCTCAAATACAGTTACAAAGTGCCCGCGCCTGTTGAGCAGATCGGCCGCAGCCAGCCCGGACGGTCCGGAGCCGATAACGGCTATCTTCTTTCCCGTACGCATTTTCGGCGGTTTTGCCTTTGCATAACCTTTCTCATAAGCGTTTTCTATAATCGCGTACTCATTGCTTTTTGTCGCGACAGCTTCCTGATTGAGCCCGCATGTACAGGCTTTTTCACACAGGGCAGGACATACCCGGGAAGTAAATTCCGGGAAATTGTTTGTCTTGACAAGCCGGTAATACGCCTCCTCCCAGTTTCCGTTGTAGATCAGATCATTCCACTCCGGAACCAGATTGTGAAGCGGACACCCGCTTGCCATGCCCATCAGGTTCTTTCCGGACTGGCAGAAGGGAACGCCGCAGTCCATGCAGCGCGCTCCCTGAAGTTCCTGCTCTTCCCTGGAGAGAGGCGTGTGGAACTCACGAAAATGGCGGATCCGCTCAATCGGCTGTTCCGCAGTCTTATCCTGTCTCGCATAATCCATAAATCCTGTTGCTTTACCCACTTTTCACCGCCTCCTATCTTCCGTTTTTAATCATGTTGAACGCTTCAATTTTTGCTTTTTCACGGCTTAAGCCTTTTTCCTCCATCTGGATAATGGCAGCCATCATCTTCTCATAGTCTTCCGGAATGATCTTTTTGAATTTCGGCAGGTATTCCTCAAAACGGTCCAGAATCTTCTTTCCCACTTCTGAGTTTGTATAGGATACATGTTCCTGAATCATTCCTTTTAATTCCTGCACATCGTATTTATCTGTTACCCGCTCGATATTAACCATGGCTTTGTTCACCCGTTTGTAAAGAGTGCTGTCCATATCCAGTACATAAGCGATGCCGCCGCTCATACCCGCAGCGAAGTTCTTGCCAACCTGTCCCAGAACAACCACACATCCGCCGGTCATATATTCGCAGCCGTGGTCTCCCACGCCTTCTACTACCGCCCGGGCTCCGGAATTGCGGACACAGAATCTCTCTCCCGCCACACCGTTGATGTAGGCTTTTCCGCCGGTCGCGCCATAAAGGGCGACATTACCTATTATAATATTCTCGTCAGACCTGAACTTCGTACCCGCCGGCGGACACACAACCAGTTTGCCTCCGGACAGGCCTTTTCCGAAATAATCATTGCTGTCGCCTGTCAGTTCAAGCGTCAGGCCTTTTGGAATAAACGCGCCGAAACTCTGTCCTCCTGCTCCCTTGCACTGAATCACAAAGCTGTCGTCTTCCAGTCCGTCAGGATATCTCTTTGTAATCTCCGAACCGAATATCGTTCCGAATGTACGGTCGGTATTGGAAACATCTACTTCCAGACTTCTCTTCTGTCCTTTTTCCAGCGCGGGAAGAAGTTTTTTGACAAGCACTTTTTCATCCAGTGTTTTTTCGAGTTCAAAATCATACCGCTTCTTCGGGTCAAAGATCATGCCTTTCTTTTCTTTTACGTAGGGATTGTAAAGTACGCTGCCAAGGTCAAGCGCCGCCGCCCTGTCTGATGTGGGAGTGTCTTTCACTTTCAGAAGATCGGTTCTTCCCACCAGTTCATCCACAGAGCGCACGCCCAGCTTCGCCATATATTCTCTCAGTTCTTCTGCGATAAACCGCATGAAATTCATTACATACTCCGGCTTTCCGGTAAAACGCTTTCTCAGCTCCGGGTTCTGGGTAGCCACGCCTACCGGGCAGGTATCCAGGTTGCAGACACGCATCATAACACATCCCATGGTTACCAGAGGCGCTGTGGCAAAGCCGAATTCCTCCGCGCCCAGAAGGGCTGCGACCGCCACATCGCGGCCGCTCATCAGCTTGCCGTCCGTCTCGATGCGCACCCGTTCTCTTAAGCCGTTCCGGATCAGAGTCTGATGTGTCTCGGCAAGGCCAAGCTCCCAGGGAAGTCCCGCGTTATGAATGGAGCTTCTGGGCGCCGCGCCGGTTCCTCCGTCGTAACCGGATATCAGGATCAGTCCCGCCCCTGCTTTCGCCACACCTGCGGCAACGGTTCCGACGCCCGCCTCGGATACAAGTTTTACGGAAATCCTAGCGTCTTTATTTGCATTTTTACAGTCGTAAATCAGCTGAGCCAGGTCCTCAATCGAGTAAATGTCATGGTGCGGCGGCGGTGAAATCAGACTCACGCCAGGAGTAGAGTGACGGGTCTTCGCGATCCACGGATACACTTTACCGCCCGGAAGATGACCGCCCTCGCCCGGTTTTGCTCCCTGCGCCATTTTGATCTGAATCTCTCTGGCGCTTACCAGATACCGGGATGTAACGCCGAACCGTCCGGAAGCCACCTGCTTGATCGCGGAACAGCGTTCCGTATCCAGTCTTTCAATATCCTCTCCTCCTTCACCGGAGTTGGACTTTCCATGCAGACGGTTCATTGCGATGGCCAGAGTCTCATGGGCTTCTTTCGAAATAGAACCGTACGACATGGCGCCGGTCTTAAATCTTGTTACAATGGAGTCCACACTTTCCACTTCTTCAAGAGGAACTCCTTTCTTCGGATAGTTAAAGTCAAGCTGTCCTCTTAAATTAACTTTCGCGCCTTCCTCGTCAACCATTTTTGTATACTGTTTGAACATCTCATAATCGCCCCGCCTGGTCGACTGCTGAAGCATATGGATGGTCTGGGGGTTGTACAGATGCTCCTCCCCTCCGCTCTTGTATTTATGCCTTCCTTCGCTGTCAAGCGTCATATCCATGCCCAGTCCCAGGGGATCAAATGCTTTTGAGTGAAACGCGGTATAATCTTCCGCGATCTCCTCTATGCCGATGCCGCCCACCCGGCTCACCGTGTCTGTAAAATACCGGTTAATAAAGTCCTGCTTCAGTCCGATCGCCTCAAAAATCTTGGCGCCCTGGTAGGACTGAATCGTGGAAATGCCCATCTTCGACGCGATTTTGATGATCCCGTGGATAATCGCATTATTGTAATCATCCACCGCCGCATAATAATCTTTGTGCAGAAGTCTGGATTCAATCAGATGGCGTATCGACTCATGGGCGAGATACGGGTTGATCGCGCAGGCGCCGTATCCAAGCAGCGTAGCGAAATGATGAACTTCTCTCGGCTCCCCGCTTTCCAGGATCATGGCCACAGAAGTCCTTTTCTTTGTCCGCACCAGATGCTGCTGAAGTCCGGAAACCGCCAGCAGAGACGGTATCGCCACGTGGTATTCGTCCACATCCCGGTCTGTCAGAATCAGGATGTTCGCCCCTTCCCTGATGGCGCGGTCAGCCTCGATAAATACATATTCTATCGCCTTTTCCAGGCTTGTATTTTTGTAATATGTAATCGGGATCTGGGCAACCTTAAATCCTTCCACATTCATTTCTTTAATCTTCAGAAGATCCGTGTTAGTGAGGATCGGATTGTCCACCCGGAGCATTTTACAGTTTTCTTCTTTTTTCTCCAGAAGGTTTCCGTCCCTTCCCACATAGATCGTGGTGGAGGTTACAATCTCCTCGCGGATGGCGTCAATCGGCGGATTTGTAACCTGAGCAAACAGCTGCTTGAAGTACCCGAAAAGAGGCTGCTGCTTTTGAGACAGCACCGAAAGCGGAACGTCGATTCCCATCGCCCCGATGCTTTCACTTCCGTTTTTCGCCATCGCGAGAATGGAGGAATTCACGTCTTCATAAGTATAGCCGAACGCTTTCTGCAGCTGCGTACACTCTTCTTTCGTATATCTCGGAATATCTTTGTTCGGTATCTTCAGATTTTTGAGCCGGATCAGATTTCTGTCAATCCACTCGCCGTACGGTTCTTCATTCGCGTACTTTTCTTTCAGCTCTTCATCGTCAATCACACGGCCGGCAACCGTATCCACGAGCAGCATCTTGCCCGGATGGAGGCGCTCTTTTACAAGGATCCGGGACGGTTCGATATCAAGCACTCCGACTTCCGAAGAAAGAATCAGGTTGTCGTCGTCCGTAATATAATATCTGGAAGGACGAAGCCCGTTCCGATCAAGCACCGCCCCCATCACATCTCCGTCAGAAAACAGGATGGACGCCGGACCGTCCCACGGTTCCATCATAGTCGCGTAATATTGATAAAAATCCCTCTTATTCTGCGACATGCTCCTGTTGTTGACCCACGGTTCCGGAATGGCGATCATGACGGCAAGCGGAAGCTCCATCCCGCTCATAACCATAAACTCCAGCGCATTGTCCAGCATCGCCGAGTCTGAACCGGATGAATTGATCGCAGGGAGCACCTTGTGCAGCTCCCCTTTCAGGCAGCCCGACTCCATAGTCTCCTCCCTGGCTCTCATCTTATCTGCGTTGCCGCGGATAGTATTGATCTCGCCATTGTGGACAATAAAACGGTTCGGATGGGCTCTCTGCCAGCTTGGAGCCGTATTTGTACTGAATCTGGAATGCACCATGGCAATCGCGGATTCAAAGTCTTCATCCTGCAGATCGGAGAAAAACTGTCTGAGCTGTCCTACAAGGAACATGCCCTTGTATACAATCGTTCTGCTGGACAGGGATACCACATAAGTATCATCGCTGCTCTGCTCAAAAACACGGCGCACAATATAAAGCTTCCGGTCAAAATCCAGGCCTTTCGCCACTTTCTTCGGCCGCTCGATAAACGCCTGCATAATACAGGGCATACAGTCCACTGCTGTCTTGCCCAGTATTTCCGGATGAATCGGCACTTCTCTCCATCCGAGGAAATTCAGACCTTCTTTTTTTACAATCACTTCGAAAATATTTCTGGCCTGATTTCTCTTCAGCTCATCCTGCGGAAGAAAGAACATTCCCACGCCGTAATCTCTCTCTGAGCCGAGATTTATGCCAAGCGGCTTGCATACTTTGCTGAAAAATCTGTGGGAAACCTGCAGAAGAATTCCAACACCGTCTCCGGTCTTCCCTTCCGCGTCCTTTCCCGCTCTGTGTTCCAGGTGCTCTACAATTCCAAGGGCGCCCGCGACAGTACTGTGGCTTTTCACGCCTTTGATATTTACAATCGCGCCGATTCCACAGTTGTCATGCTCAAAACTTTCGCGGTACAGTCCCTGCCGGCTGTCAATTTCTTTCCTCATAATCCCTGTCCTTTCTCTTGTATTTTTGTTTTTTACGACTATACACTCTTTTTTCCG